>NZ_LBMX01000040.1:0-126155 GCF_001010885.1 Clostridium sp. C8
AAAAATGCTTCGCATTTTATAACTATTGTGTAATAAAATTAATTTTATTTCAAAAGATATAATATAGTTTAAAATAGTCTGGAGAAATAAAAATGAAAAATTTAATTAAAAGAAAAATAAGTATAGTATTTATAATAGTTTTTGCTTTAGTTGAAATAAGTTTATATGTAAAGTCTGAATCAGCTGAAGCAAGTAATAAGAATTATAATAGGGAGTTAGCGGTAGAATATGCTCTAAAATGGGCTACTTCATCAAATAGTAAATATTATAACTATATTAAAGATGGAGGAGATTGCACTAATTTTGTATCACAAGTTTTAAGAGCAGGTGGAATGGAGTTTTTAGGATCTAGAGAAACTGCTACAAGTATTAAATCTTGGTTTTATTATTCGGCAAATTTACCCAATAGAAGCTCTACGTGGACTGCAGCACAACCATTTCATCTACATTTTGGAATAGAAAATAAAAGGGCTCATAAATATATTGAATATAAAATAATAGATGCATTGGTAAATTGGGATGAAATATATATGAATTTATTACCAGGAGATATAGTTCAATATTCAAGGCCCAATAATATAACTTTTCATTCACAAGTTATTACAGAATTAATAGATAGAAAACAAATCATATATTTTTGTCAACATTCTAATTCCATAGAGAATTTTATAAAAAATGGGAATTTAAGATATTATTTAATGGGTAAACCAAACAATTACAATTTCTATATTTATAATATAAAAAGTCATAATGATAATATTTATAGAAATAGTAAAATAAATAGTACAGAAATATGTAATGAAAATTTAACAGAAGATGATTATAGAAAGGAATTAGTAGAAGCTATATATATAATAAAAGTAAGTTTAAGCGATACTAGATTTAATAGTGAAGAGGATATTAGTGAAGAAACAGAAGAATTCATTAATAAGATGAACAAAAGAATAGAAGAAATAGAATTTTATATGAATACAAGAGAAAAATCAGAAAAGGATTTATTAGAAATTCTTTCTAGTAGAGAAGGACTTTAATAGGTATTAATTGAAAGATATATTTAAAGAAGGAATAAAAAATATAAAATATGATAAGAATAAAAATAACCCGCTAGGGTTACGTAGGTTTCTTTGCCGGTAGTTAAAAGCTACCGGTACTTTTTTAAAAAATATTTAAAAAAAGAGTAGCTTTTTAAAAAAGAATATGTTATTATAAATAGGTAGTCAAAAAGACTAACAATATTTTGTTTAAAGATTTTGAAAGATAATGAGATTCTCCGTTATAGAGATTAGTAGTTACTTGAATAGTCTTTAGAATGGAGGATTTAAAATGGAAGATAGAAAATTAGTATGTAAAGATTGCGGTAAAGAATTCATATTCACAGTAGGAGAACAAGAATTCTACAAAGAAAAAGGATTCGATAACGATCCAGTAAGATGTGCTGATTGCAGAAGAGCAAGAAAAGCTCAAAACAACAGAAGATAATTATAAGTTATCTAAGCTATAGATTAATTTCTATAGCTTTTATTTTTGTAAAATTTTAAATTAATTCATATAAAAGCAATAAATAATCAGATAACTTAATATTAATATACCATAATAACAATAAGGTAAATTATTAAAAAACTACTAGCAAAAAAAAATAATATATGATAGAATGATGATGTAGGTCATAGAACCGAGAAATATTTGTTTAAAGATTGAATAGAAATTAGCTTTCTCCATTTGTAGAGATTTGTTGATATTATATTGGTCTTTAGAATGGAGGATTTAAAATGGAAGATAAGAAAATAATATGTAAAGACTGCGGTAAGGAATTCATATTCACAGTAGGAGAACAAGAATTCTACAAAGAAAAAGGATTCGATAACGAACCAGTTAGATGTATTGATTGCAGAAGAGCAAGAAAAGCTCAAAATAACAGAAGATAGTTAATTGAAGACTGTAGGGTTACCTACAGTCTTTTTAAGTGATACCCTAAATCTATGATTTAAGTAAATATATTTCATTTCCTAATCTTTGAATCCATAAGTTGAGG
Organism: Clostridium sp. C8; assembly: GCF_001010885.1. Taxonomy (NCBI): domain Bacteria; kingdom Bacillati; phylum Bacillota; class Clostridia; order Eubacteriales; family Clostridiaceae; genus Clostridium; species Clostridium sp. C8. The sequence continues at coordinate 2,033 of NZ_LBMX01000040.1, forward strand.
TCCTTGTAGCATGTAATGCCTCATTAACATTTGCTAAAGTATCTTGAATAAGTTGTTTATTATCATCTTTTTCTACAGTTTTTATAGCATCATGCAACAATTTTTGTGCATGTGTAATATCAGAAAGAGCACACTTTAATTCATCTTTTGCATTTGTCTTATGACCCATATAAAATCTCCTCCTAATCTTTATAGTTTTTCAAAGTATCTTGAGCAGAATCAACAGCACTGCCAATAGCTTCAAGTGCAGTATGAATTTCACTTCTATTATGATTTTCTTCTGCATTTAAATAAGCAGTGTTTAGATGATTTTGGCAAGAGCAAAGCTCATCTAAAGCTAATCTTAAATTTTCTTTTGCGTTATGCTTCATATTAACACCACCTTAAATTGAATCTCTATTAGTTTGTGCAAAAATATTATTTAAATAACATATTTAATAAAAAAAATAATAGAATAAAAGGGAAATAACGGCACAATAATATACGAAATATATAATTATAAAAACACGGAATAATTCGTAATATGACGAATTATTTTTGTTTTTTACTGATAAGAAGTTGACAAATATAACTAACAATGATACCCTAGTCATATAAACACGAATTATATTGAATAAAACTTAAAAATAATTCGTGAGTATAATTAAAATCCATTAGTTTTGGAGGTATGTGAGTTTAAAATGAGATGTATATTTGTAGAGAAAAAAAAAGGCTTTGATATTGAAGGGAAAGGTTTACTTGAGGATTTTAGAAAAAATTTAGGAATTACTTCTCTTGAGGGAGTCAGACTTATAAATAAATATACTTTAGGGGAAATGAAAGAAGAAGATTATAAAAAAGCTCTTTATACGATATTTTCAGAAAGAAATGTAGATAATGTTTATGAAAATAATCTAGATGTAAAAGAGCATGAAGTTGCCTTTGGGGTTGAATATTTACCAGGCCAATATGATCAAAGAGCAGATTCAGCTTCAGAATGTTATCAATTATTGACTTCAGGAGAAAAAATAGAAGTTAAATGGACAAAAATTATAATATTAAGAGGTGCTTTATCAAGTGATGAGGTAGTAAAAATTAAAAGTTATTATATAAACCCAGTTGACTCCAGAGAAGTAAATATAGATAACTTAGAACTATTATCAAAACTTCCAGAGCCGAAAAATGTAAAGATATTAAATGGATTTATTAATAAAAGTGATAAAGAAATAAATGAGTTACATAGTAACATGAATCTTGCTATGAGCTTAGATGATATAAAACTAATAAGAGATTATTTTAAAGAAGAAAATAGAGATCCAAGCATTACAGAGATAAAAGTTATTGATACATATTGGTCAGATCATTGTAGACACACAACTTTTTCAACAGCTATAGAAAATATAGTTATTGAGGAAGGACTTTATTCAAGACCAATAATAAAATCTTATGAAGCATATTTAAAATCAAGAAATTTTGTTTATGGTGAAACTGATAGAGATGAAACATTAATGGATATAGCAGTTATAACAATGAAAGAAATGAGAAAAAGAGGTTTATTAGAAGATTTAGATGTATCAGATGAAATTAATGCTTGCTCAATTAATGTAAATATAGAAACTAATAATGGAATAGAAGAATATTTAGTCATGTTTAAAAATGAGACACACAATCATCCAACTGAAATAGAACCCTTTGGAGGTGCAGCTACATGTCTTGGTGGTGCTATTAGAGATCCGTTATCAGGCAGAACATATGTATATCAAGCCATGAGAGTTACAGGTGCCGCAGATCCAACTGTTGATATAGAAGAAACATTAAAAGGAAAACTTCCTCAAAGAACTATAACTTTAGGAGCAGCTCATGGATATAGTTCATATGGAAATCAAATAGGTCTTGCTACAGGACAAGTTGCTGAAATATATCATCCAAATTATGTTGCTAAAAGAATGGAAATTGGAGCTGTTATAGCAGCAGCACCTAAGAAAAATGTAGTTAGAGAAGAGCCTAAAGTAGGAGATGTTGTAATTCTTTTAGGTGGGAGAACAGGAAGAGATGGATTAGGCGGAGCAACAGGATCATCTAAAGAACATACAGAAGATTCAATTAATGAGTGTGGAGCAGAAGTTCAAAAAGGAAATCCTCCTACTGAAAGAAAGATTCAAAGATTATTTAGAAACTTTGAAGTTTCAAAGATGATAAAAAGATGTAATGATTTTGGAGCAGGTGGAGTTTCAGTTGCAATTGGAGAATTAACAAGAGGCTTAGATATATATTTAGATAATGTTCCTAAAAAGTACGAAGGTTTAGATGGAACAGAAATTGCTATTTCAGAATCTCAAGAAAGAATGGCAGTTGTAATTAATAAAGAAGATGAAGAAAAATTTATATCTCTATGTGCAGAAGAAAATTTAGAAGCAGTTAAAGTTGCAGATGTAACTGATAATGAAAGACTTAGAATGTTCTGGCGAGGTATAAATATAGTAGATTTAAAAAGAGAATTCTTAGATACAAATGGGGCAAGACAAACAACAGAAGTAGAAGTGAAATCTCCAAAAGAATATCCATTTAAAATAAAAAATGTAGATATAAAAGAAGAATGGATTAATACATTAAGGAAATTAAATGTATCAATGCAAAAAGGATTAGTTGAGAGATTCGATTCAACTATAGGATCTGGAACTGTGCTTATGCCTTTTGGTGGAAAATATCAAACAACACCAGCAGAAGGTATGGCGGCTAAGGTGCCAGTATTAAATGGAGAGAGTAATGATGCAACATTAATGACATATGGTTTCAATCCAGATATGGGGATGTGGAGTCCTTATCATATGGCATATTATTCAGTAATAGAAGCAGTAACTAAACTTTCAGCTATGGGTGGAAATTATAAAAAAGCAAGACTTACATTACAAGAGTATTTTGAGAGATTAGGAAAAGATAAAATTAAATGGGGCAAACCTTTTTCAGCATTACTTGGAGCATATCAAGCACAAATGGACTTAGGAATACCAGCAATTGGTGGTAAGGACTCTATGTCAGGTACATTTGGAGACTTAGATGTACCTCCATCATTAGTAGCTTTTGCAGTTGATGTTGCTAAAGTTAAGGATATTATATCTCCAGAGTTTAAAAATAATGACTCTAAAATAGTACTTTTAATAGCTGAAAAAAATGAAGATATGACATTGAAAGTAGATGCATATAAGAAGAACTTAGAAAAGTTACATGAGCTTATTTTAGATAAAAAAGTTATTTCAGCTTCATCAGTGAAATTTGGTGGAGTAGCAGAAGCATTAACTAAAATGAGTTTAGGAAATAGAATTGGGGTAGAGTTTGAAGGATTAAGCAAAGAAGAATTATTTGAGCTTAATTATGGAAGCTTGATTTTAGAAGTTAAAAATGATGTTGAAATAGAAAAAGAATTAAAAGATTGCGCTTATAAAGTAATAGGTAATACAACAAAAAATGGGGCTATTGTTTGTGAAGAATATGATATTAATTTTGATATAGAATATTTAGAAAAGATACTTGAAGAGAAGTTATCAAAGGTATTTAAAGTAAAGACAGAAGATAAAAAAGAAAAGATAAAAACAGTTTTATATGAAGATAAAGAAATAAAAACTCCCTTAATAAAAATTGCAAAACCAAAAGTATTTATTCCAGTTTTTCCTGGTACAAACTGTGAATATGATTGTGCAAGAGCCTTTAAAAATGAAGGGGCAGAAGTTTCAGAACTTGTTCTAAACAATATGAACAAGGATTTATTAAATCAATCAATTTTAGAAATGGAAAAGAGCATAAGAAAAAGTCAAATAATTATGTTACCGGGCGGATTCTCTGCTGGAGATGAACCAGATGGATCAGGAAAATTTATAGCAACAGTATTTAGAAATGAAAGAATTAAAGATGCTGTAATGGATCTATTAAAGAATAGAGATGGCTTAATACTTGGTATATGCAATGGCTTCCAAGCACTAATAAAATTAGGATTAGTACCTTATGGTGAAATTGTAGATATAGAAGAAGATATGGCAACTTTAACTTACAATGAAATTAATAGACATATGAGCTCAATAGTTAGAACAGAAATAGTATCTAATAAATCACCATGGTTCAATGAAGTAAATCTTGGAGATATACATTCAATTGCAATATCTCATGGAGAAGGAAGATTTGTTGCTCCACAAGATTTAATAGAAAAGTTAAGAAAAAATGGACAAATAGCAACACAATATGTTGATTTAGATGGTGAAATATCTAGCGATATGCCTTTTAATCCAAATGGTTCAATGCTAGGAATAGAAGGAATTACAAGTCCAGATGGAAGAATACTTGGAAAAATGGGACATTCAGAAAGAATAGGAGAAAACCTATATAAAAATGTTCCAGGAGACTTTGATCAAAAGATATTTAAAGCAGGGGTTAAGTACTTTAAGTAAAAAATTGCAAAGCAATTTTCTAGTGCACAGTTTAAAAGGTACAGTTCACAGTTTCGTGGACAAAGTAAAAGGTAACAAGGAACAGGTAACAGATATTAAATCTTTTTTAGTGAAATAATGACTAAATATATAAGGAAAATCTTAATTCTTAATTATAGTTTACACTTAGTACTTGATACCTGTTCGCTGTTGCTTACAAAATGAAAAAAACTGTGAACTGTGAATTGTGAACTGCGAACTGAATAAAATTGTAAAATTAAAAAAACGGAGGTTTTTAGATGAAGGTAGCTATATTTTTTGGAAGTAAATCGGATACTGAGGTTATGAAAGGAGCTGCTAATTGTTTAAGAGAATTTGGAGTAGAATTTAAAGCTTATGTATTATCAGCTCATAGGGTTCCTGAAAAGTTAACGGAAACTTTGATGGAAGCCGAAGAAAATGGATGTGAAGTTGTTATTGCAGGAGCTGGACTTGCAGCTCACTTACCTGGTGTTATAGCATCACAAACTACAATGCCTGTAATAGGGGTTCCTATAAAGGGAGCTGTTGAAGGACTAGATGCTTTATTTTCAATAGTTCAAATGCCCAAATCAATTCCAGTTGCAACAGTTGGAATTAATAATAGTTATAATGCAGGAATGCTTGCAGTACAAATGCTTGCTATAAAGGATAGTTCATTAAGAGAAAAGTTAAATAAATTTAGATTAGATATGAAAAGTAAGTTTATAGAAGAAAATGGAGAAGGGATTGATTTATAATGGAAAAATTAGAAATGATGTATGAAGGAAAAGCAAAAAAAATATATGCTACAGAAAAGGCAGAGGAAGTTATTGTTTATTATAAGGATGATGCAACAGCATTTAATGGAGAAAAGAAAGGTCAAATTGAAGATAAGGGAGCTTTAAATAATGCAATCACTTCAATGATTTTTGAAATGTTAAAAGAAAATGGAATAAAGACACACTTTATAGAAAAGTTAAATGAAAGAGAACAACTTTGTAAGAAAGTTGAAATAGTACCTTTAGAAGTAATAGTTAGAAACGTAGCAGCTGGATCAATGGCTAAAAGATTAGGATTAGAAGAAGGATTTGAACTTAAAACTACAGTATTTGAACTATCATATAAAGACGATTCATTAGGAGATCCATTAATAAATGATTATCATGCAGTAGGAATAGGTGCTACTACATTTGAAGAATTAAACAAAATTTATGAAATGACTGCTAAAATAAATGAGTTATTAAAAGAGTTCTTTATAAAGCAAAATATAAGATTAATAGATTTCAAATTAGAATTTGGAAGATATAATGGAGAAATTTTATTAGCAGACGAAATTTCACCAGATACATGTAGATTTTGGGATGCAACAACAGGAGAAAAATTAGATAAAGATAGATTCAGAAGAGACCTTGGAAATGTAAAAGATGCTTATGTTGAGATATTAAATAGAATACAGAAATAATTAATATTGGGGGTGTTATTTTGAGTTCAAATTTAATTTTGGATCCAAGTAATGATAAATTCAAGGATGAATGTGGTGTTTTTGGTATTTATGTAAATAAGCCTATGGATGTTGCATCTATGACATATTATGGATTATATGCACTTCAGCATAGGGGGCAAGAAAGTGCTGGAATAGCTGTAGCAAATGGCGAAAGTGTTGATATTCATAAAGGAATGGGGCTTATAACAGAAGCTTTTTCCAAAGATGATTTAAATAGGCTTAAGGGTTTTGCAGCAATAGGTCATGTTAGATATTCTACATGCGGAGATACTAGAATTGAGAATGCACAACCATTACTTAGCAAAACTAAACTTGGATCAATAGCAATGGCTCATAATGGTACTTTAGTAAATGCTGATGTAATAAGAGAACTTTTAGAGGACGGAGGACATGTCTTTCATACATCAATAGACTCAGAAGTTATAGCAAACCTTATTGCAAGAGGTGCTAAGAAGGGGATTGAAAAGGCGATATATGATGCCATTCAAGCAATAAGAGGATCTTTTGCAATGGTAATTTTGACAGAAGATAAACTTATAGGGGTTAGAGACCCACATGGTATTAGGCCGCTATGTTTAGGAAAGACAGCAGAAGGATATGTATTATCATCAGAAAGTTGTGCTTTAGATGCAATAAAAGCAGAACTTGTTAGAGATATAGAACCAGGCGAAATAGTTATTATAGACGATAATGGAATCAAATCATACAAGTATTCAGAAAATACACAATGTCAAACTTGTGCTTTTGAATACATTTATTTTGCTAGACCAGATTCAACAATAGATGGCTTAGATGTTCATGAATCAAGGGTGAGAGCTGGAGAGCAATTATTTAGAGAATATAAAATAGATGCAGATGTGGTAGTTGCAGTTCCTGACTCTGGAATACCAGCAGCTATAGGATATTCAAAGGCTTCAGGAATACCATATGATACTGGATTTGTAAAAAATAGATATGTAGGACGAACTTTTATAACACCTTCCCAAGAAATTAGAGAGAGAGCCGTAGCAGTGAAATTAAATCCACTTAAAGTAAATATAAAAGGAAAAAGGGTTATATTAATTGATGACTCAATAGTTAGAGGAACAACATCAAAACATTTAGTTGATTCTCTAAGAAGAGCTGGAGCAGAAGAAGTACATTTTTTAGTCGCTTCACCAATAGTTAAATTTCCTTGCTACTTTGGAATAGATACTCCATATAGAAGTGAACTTATAGGAGCTAAAAAATCAATTGAAGAAATAAGAGAAGCAATAGGTTGTGATAGCTTAGGATATTTAAGTATGGAAGGTATGTATAGTTGCTTTAAAGAAAATTGTGGATATTGTGTTGGTTGCTTTAATGGAATATATCCAGTAGCAACACCTATAGAAGGAGCAAAATAAAAGCTGAAAGGTAGTGTGTTAAATGATAACTTATAAAGAAGCTGGAGTTAATATAGAAGAAGGATATAAATCAGTAAAGCTTATAAAAGAATATGCAAGTAAAACTATGAGTGAGTATGTATTAAATGGACTTGGAAGCTTTGCTGGAATGGTTGAGCTGCCAGAAGGATATAAAAAGCCAGTTTTAGTCTCAGGAACAGATGGAGTTGGAACTAAGCTTGATATAGCCTTTAAAACTAAGAAATACGATACTGTAGGAATAGATTGTGTTGCAATGTGTGTTAATGATATTTTATGTCATGGAGCAAAACCATTATTCTTCTTAGATTACATAGCTTGTGGAAAGCTAGAAGCAGAAGTTGCAGCAGATTTGGTAAAAGGTGTATCAGAAGGATGTCTTCAAGGAGAGTGTGCTTTAGTTGGAGGAGAAACTGCTGAAATGCCAGGTTTTTATAGAGATGGCGAATATGACATGGCAGGTTTTGCAGTAGGAATTGTAGATAAAGATAAAATAATAAATGGTAAGAATATAAAAGAGGGAGACAAGCTTATAGGTATTGCATCTTCAGGATTACATTCTAATGGTTATTCATTAGTTAGAAAGATATTTGAAGATTTAAATGAGGAACTAGATGGCAAAGAAGCTTGGAAAACATTAATAACTCCAACAAAAATTTATGTTAAACCAATTTTGAAACTACGTGAAAGCTTTGAAATAAAAGGAATGGCACATATTACTGGTGGCGGATTTATAGAAAATGTTCCAAGAATGTTTAATGGAGAAAAATTTACAGCAATAATAAAGAAAGATAGCTATCCATTACCATTAATATTTGAAAAAATAATAGAAAAAGGTGTAGATAAAGATCATATGTACAACACCTTCAATATGGGGATTGGGTTTGTGTTATGTGTTAATGAGTCAGATGCAGAGCCTGTTATAAAAGCTTTAATAGAGATGGGAGAAAAAGCTTATGAAATAGGTTATGTAACATCTGGAGGTGAAGGTGTTTGCTTAAAATAGCAGTACTTGCATCAGGAGGAGGTACAAACCTTCAATCAATAATAGATTCTATAGATGCTGGAAATTTAAATTGCAAAATAGAAATGGTTATAGGAAGTAAAGATGAAATATTTGCTTTAGAGAGAGCTAAGAAAAAAGGAATAAAGACTTATGTAGTATCTAAAAAAGAATATAAAGATACTACAGGTGATAAGATATTAGAATTAACAAAGGGGAAAGTAGATTTAATAGTTCTTGCTGGATATCTTTCAATACTTGAAGGAAATATCCTTAAAGAATTTAAAAATAAGATAATAAATATACATCCATCATTAATTCCAAGCTTTTGTGGACCAAGAATGTACGGGTTAAAGGTTCATGAAGCTGTTATAAACTCAGGAGTAAAATATTCAGGTTGTACAGTACACTTTGTAAATGAAGAAGTAGATGGAGGAGCAATAATACTTCAAGAAATAGTTCCAGTCTATTTTGAAGATACAAAGGAAATATTACAAAAAAGAGTTTTAGAAAAGGAACATAAGCTATTACCAAAAGCAATTGATTTAATTAGTAAAAATAAAGTTGAAATTATAAATGGAAAAACGAAAATAAATGAAATAATGAAATAATGAAGGAATGAAAGAATGAAAAAATTAAGGAAATAACTCAACATAGTTGAGTTATGAAATTAAATAAATTCCGTAGGAATTTGAACCATAATTCTTTCATTATTAATTTTTTCATTTTTCTCATTAATAAGAAAGGGGTTTTTTAAGTTGATAAAAAGAGCTTTAGTTAGTGTTTTTGATAAAGAAGGTATTTTGGAATTCTCTAATTTTTTGCAAAATAAAGGTGTTGAAATAATATCTACAGGTGGTACTTATAAACATCTTAAGGATAATGGTGTTAATGTTGTTGAAGTTAATGAAGTTACTAATTTTCCTGAAATGTTAGATGGAAGGGTTAAAACTCTTCATCCTATTATACATGCAGGGATACTTGCTATAAGAGATAATGATGAACATATGAAAACTATAAGAGAAAGAAATATTGCTCCTATAGATATTGTTATAGTAAATTTATATCCATTTTTCCAAAAGGTTAAAGAAGATTTAAGCTTTGATGAAAAGGTTGAATTTATAGATATTGGTGGTCCTACAATGCTTAGAGCTGCAGCCAAGAATTTTAAAGATGTAGTAGTAATTTCAGATAAGGAAGACTACAAAGCTGTTATGGAGGAAATATCTGAAAATGGTGATGTTTCAGTAAAGTTAAGAAAAAAACTTGCAGGAAAAGTATTTAATTTAATGAGTGCTTATGATGCAGCAATATCTAACTTTTTATTAAAAGACGAAGAATATCCCGAATACCTTTCAATATCATATAAGAAAAAGCAAAGTTTAAGATACGGAGAAAATCCACATCAAAGTGCAGCATACTATAGCTCAAATGAATTTGATGGAGCTATGAATAGTTTTGAAATATTAAATGGTAAAGAGTTATCTTATAATAATATAAAAGACTTGGATATAGCTTGGAAGGTTGCTTCTGAATTTGATGAAGTAGCTTGTTGTGGACTTAAACATAATACCCCTTGTGGAGTTGCAATAGGTGAAACTCCTTTTGAAGTTTATAAAAAAGCTTATGATGCAGATCCAACATCTATTTTTGGTGGAATAGTAGCAATAAATAGAAAAATAGATAAAAAAACAGCAGAAGAAATGGTAAAAATATTCTTAGAAGTAGTAGCAGCACCAGAATTTGATGAAGATGCTTTAGAAGTATTAAGAACTAAAAAGAATTTGAGAGTAATTAAGTGCAATAATGCTCCAAAAGATAAAAAATACATGGTTACAGTTGATGGCGGTATATTAGTACAGGAAGAAGACAAAAATTTAATTGATGAATTAAAAGTAGTAACAGAAAAATCACCAACTGAAGAAGAAATGAGAGACTTATTATTTGGCATGAAGGTAGTTAAGTATGTTAAATCTAATGCAATTGTTGCAATAAAAGATGGTGTAGCAATTGGAATTGGTGGAGGACAAGTTAATAGAATTTGGGCAACAGAAGAAGCTCTTCAAAGAGGTAAAGGTGCAACAGTTTTAGCTTCAGATGCATTCTTCCCATTTAGAGATGTAGTAGATGAATGTGCTAAAAATGGTATTAAAGCAATAATACAGCCAGGAGGATCAGTAAGAGATCAAGAATCTATTGATGCTTGTAATGAACATGGAATAGCTATGGTATTTACGGGGGTTAGACACTTTAAACATTAATTGTAACTAAGAAAAAAGAGAACCGATTACTTCAGTCTATTACACAATTTCGCTGGATATTTCTATTGTTGTTTTCATAATAATTGCAATTTTATAAGGAAACTACTACTCCAAAGTCGTAGCAGTAAGTTCGAAGAACTAAATCAGAGATTTAGATTCTCACTTAACTCGCATTCGCTCAGACAACTGAAATTATTACGCAACTATGCCTCAAACAACAATGAAATAAAAACAGCTCATTGTGATATAGCCTTCCGCAATATGCTCTCTTTTTTCTATATAGTAATAAATAAATGCTTTTGAGTTATATAGAAATAATTTTTAGTATGAACAAAAGTTATTGATGAGGTAGTAGATATCAAATAAATTTTTGGGTGTTATTGAAAAAAATTTCAGTATGAAGTAAGAATTACTGATGAGGGGGATTTTATATGAAGATTTTATTAATTGGATCTGGTGGTAGGGAGCATGCCTTGGCTTGGAAGCTTGCTAAGAATGAGAGAGTTGAGAAGATATTTGTTGCTCCTGGTAATGGGGGAACTGCTAGGGAAAGTAAATGTGAAAATGTGAATATAACTGAAATAGATGAGCTTTTGGAGTTTGCTTTGGAGCAGTGTATTGATTTGACTGTTGTAGGTCCTGAAGATCCTTTAACTAAGGGGATTGTTGATAAGTTCAAAATGAAGGGCCTTAAGATTTTTGGACCTAGTGAAAAAGCTGCAATGCTTGAAGGTAGTAAGAGTTTTTCTAAGGATTTTATGAAAAAGTATGGAGTGAAAACTGCAGAATATGAAATTTTTTATGATGTTGATAAAGCTTTAGCTTATTTAGAAACTTGTTCGTATCCTACAGTGGTTAAGGCTGATGGATTGGCTGCAGGAAAGGGCGTTGCTATTTGTGAGAATAAAAGGGAAGCTATAGATGCAGTAAAATCTTTTATGGTTGATGATATATTTAATGGAGCAGGACAAAAGATAGTTATAGAAGAGTTTTTAGAAGGCGTAGAGGCATCTATTCTTTCAATTACAGATGGAAAAACTATTATACCATTTATATCAGCAAAGGATCATAAGCAAATATTTGATGGTGGTAAAGGCCCAAATACAGGAGGGATGGGAGTTTTAGCCCCTAATCCATATGTAACAAAAGAAATTTTAAAGGATTTTGAAGAAAAAATAATGAATAGGACTTTAGTTGGAATAAAAGAAGAAGGTTTTGATTATAAAGGTATAATATTCTTTGGTCTTATGATAACTAAAAAAGGTTCATATCTTTTAGAATATAATGTAAGAATGGGAGATCCAGAAACTCAATCAGTACTTAATTTGATGGAAAGTGATTTATTAGAACTTATAGAGTCTGCATTAATAGAGAACTTAAAAAATACAGAAGTTAAGTGGAAAAATGGTGCTTGTGTTAATGTAGTTTTAGCATCAAAAGGATATCCAGCAAGCTATCCTAAAGGATATGAAATTATTATAGAGGATGAAATAAAAGATAAAGTTTTCTTAGCAGGAGCAAAACTTGAAGATGATGTTTTAAAAACTAATGGAGGAAGAGTTCTTTCAGTAGTTGGAGTTGGAGAAACAGTAGAAAAAGCAAGAGAAGATGCTTATAAAGCTATAGAAAAAGTTGAATTTAAGGATAAATATTATAGAAGCGATATAGGGTTAATTTAATATATTTAATAATTATGATAAGGATGCTAAAATAGTATCCTTTTTACATTAGGTGGAAATTTGGAAATTATTAAATTTATATATTTACTTTGAATGTAATAATTGATTTGATTTCTCCAAATAATAGTATAGTAAATAAAAATAAATTAAGTGCATTAAAGCTTAATAAAGTCTTGGAGGAAAAAGATGAATAGAGAAACAAAAAATCAAGTTTATTCAAAAGCAAAGGAAATGATGATAGCAGGTGAGTCTTGGGATAAAATAATGGAAGAAACAAGATTAAGACAAAAAGATTTGAAAAGAATTCAAATGACAGAGATAGATCCTAAATTTTAAGGTATATTAGGATACTATATAGAAGACATATTATAAAAAAAGTGGATTTTAGATAATCCACTTTTTTATGCGTACAGAATATTATATGGAGGTTGTTGTTTAAAATCTTATTTAAGCTATTTATATCTATCTAGGAAAATTAGTGGATTTTAACAGTATATGGGTTATAATTAAATGTAAAAGACAAGGAAAAGAAAATGATTAAGAAATTTTATATATGGGGGTAACTACTGTGAAATTGATTTATAAGGGAAAATTCGATGGTAATTATGATAATCTACCATATCGTGAACACAAGCCTAATTATGTTAAGTTTAAAGAAGCTTCTAATGCAACTGAACTAGCAATAAAAGCTAATATTGTTGCTATAATACTGCTTATACTATTACTAGTAATTGCCTTTAAGCAAGGAAATTATCTTAATAATTGGGGGATATTATTATCTTTGCTATCGCTCTTTCCACATGAATTCCTACACGCTATTTGTTTTAAAGAAGAGGTATATTTATATACTTTATTAAAAAAGGGAATGTTATTTGTTGTAGGTAATGAAGATATGAGCAAGACACGCTTTATAATAATGTCACTATTACCAAATATTGTTTTTGGAATCGGTCCTTATATTATTGGATTAATTATTAAAAATAATGTATTAACAACACTAGGTATTTTTGCAACCAGTATGGGATGTGGAGATTTTATAAATGTTTATAATGCAATTACACAAATGCCTAAAGGTGCTAGAACATATTTGCATAAATTCAATTCATATTGGTATATGCCAAACTAATTAGATTTATTATTTCCCTAAGACTACGTCTTGGGGATTTTTATGTTTAGAGAGGAATTTTATATTGCATTTAATAGAGAAATATCAAAATCTAAAGTATATTTAAATATGAAAAAGAACAAACAATCAAGGTGGTTGTTGAAAGCATAAAAAATAGTACAGATAAGGATATTGCAGTAATATTAAAAGCTGAATTAGAAACGATAGATTTTTATAAGCAATTATCAATCTTTTTGAAAGATAAGGAAGTTAACTTAATTGATAATGAATACTGTAATTATGAGGAAGGAATAAATGTGTTATCTGCAAAATTAAGTAAAGGGCTAGAATTAGATTATGTTATTTTAGTAAATGCCAATGAATATAAAGATAATGAAAATGATAAAGGGTTACCTTATATTGCAACTACAAGTGCACTACATGGATTAGAAATAAACAATGTTTTATAGCTAGTATAAATAATAACTTATGGGAAAGTAAATTTAAATTATCTACTAATTCAATGAACCCAATCAATAATAGATGTAATAATAAAAACCTTAATGGATGGTTTTAGTGACTTGCAAAAAGAATATATATACTTAATTGATAATTATGCTAAATTAACTGAGTATAGAGCTAAATTAGATATATTAGAAGATATTGATAAACTTTTTAACGTAAATCCAAAGAAAAGAGAGGCTTTAGAAATAAAGAAAACAATAAATGAAGTATAACTACAGTATTAATGAAATTAAATTTAGGATCATTTGGGAGCTTCATTAGTAAAATTAATAGATTTATAAGGAATGATTTAAAAAATAGAGAGTAAATTATATGATATTGAAAGGGGCTTTTAAGTATATTTAATTCATTTTTTAATATAATAAATAGTTATTAATAGTATTTAGGATTGGTTCTATGAGTATATTTTCAAATTTAAAACAGTCGCAAAGAGAAAGATAAATTGATACTTAAGTTGAAAATGGAAATTTATAAACTAGAATTTGAAAGTAAAAAATTAAAATATGAAATATTAGAACTAAAAAAGGATATAAATTTTATTTTTTTGATACGAAAATAGAGGAAGAAATTATAAATCAGTTATACAAAGTTAAAAAAGGTTAATGTTGTTGTTGCTTGGATTACTTCAGATTCTTTAATTAATAAATTTAAAGAATTGAAAGATGAAGAATTGCTAATTAACGTTATAATTAAGGCAGATAAAGCCAAAGAAAAAGATAAATATAAAAATTATTATGATAAAAATAAAGCAGAGCTAAAGTAAGCATCAAGTAGATTTAAGGTTGTGGAAATTCCACCTGAACATAACCAATATACTAAAGATAAAATTGCAAATTATGTGCATAATAAATAGTGCATTGCTGATAACCAAATTGTAATAGATGGTTCATATAATTGGAGCAGATTTGCTAAGTATAATGAGGAACATATAATAGTTGTAGAAAGTAAAAAAGTTGCCAAAATATATCAAGAGAACCTTGATAGGTTAATGAATGAAATTAGAATGATAATAATTTAATATAACTTAGTAATATTATATCCCTAGAAATAGAATAAAATTTAATTATAATTATATGGATAATTTAATTTTAAATTTGCATATAAGGAGATTATATAGTAGTATTTTATTATATAGTAGAATGCCATATTGGAATGTAAATATTAAATTTAATTGTCAATATATAATAAGAATAGTAGTAGCACCATATTGGATTTTAAGTTTTAAATAAGATAAGTTGTCTAAATAATGAAGACCAGTTAATGGAATTGAGTAAATTATTAAAAATATTTTACTTAATGAGATTAGTGGTCTTTTTTATTTTAAGCAGATTAGATACAGACATCTACTGAGAAATATAATTTATTTATAATGACAATTAAATTTAATTGGAAAAAATAATGACATTTAGACTTAACAAGGATATAATAAAAATTAGCCTGATAATTCTTTTTAAAAATGCACTTATAAATAAATTTTCAGTCAAATATATTTATAAGTGCAGTAGATAAAGACGGAAGTATTCATTCAATTTAAAGAAGTGTTATTTAGTAGAAAGATTATTAAGGAATATAAGAAGGTAAATAAATCTAAGTTAGAAAAAAGTTAAATATTCAAAAAATAACAAAAATAATGTAAAATAGTATTATATTAGAAAATTAAGGAGGGAAAAATGAGATTTTGTTTAACGTTACAACTAAAAGAAAGATTTCTTACTGTGGAATATAGGCGAATTATTTTAAGCTTTATAAAGAATGCACTAACTAAATATGATAATGGGAAATATTACGAAGACTTCTTTAAAGATACAAAACAAAAAGATTACTGTTTTTCAGTTATATTGCCTAAGCCTATATTTACAAATGATAAAGTGATAATAGATAAGAATGAAATAAAAATTATTTTTTCAATGAAGAGCAATTTAGAGATGACTTTTATATTATTCAATGCATTTATAGAGCAAATAAATAAGCAATATCCTTTGCCTAATAATAATCTTATGGTATTAAAAAATATAAATAAAGAAAAACAACAAGAAATAATAAATTCTAAAGTTATATTCAGAACAGCAGTAGGTAGTGGAATATGTGTGAGAAATCACGACAAAGAAAAAAATACAGATACATACTATGTATATAATGATAAAGAATTTAGAGAAAAAATTAAAGTGGTTTTATCAAATCAGTTATTAAATTCAGGATTTACTGAAGAAGAAGTAAATGAGGTAAATATAAATCCAATACAATGTAAAAAGGTAGTAGTAAAGCACTATAAAAGATATATAGATACGAGTGTAGGACTTTTTGAAATAAAAGCAAACAATAAAATCCTGCAGCATCTGTATGAGGTAGGAGTAGGTAGTAGGAAAAGTATGGGGTTTGGTCTGATGGATCTAGTAACACAAGATTTACTATAACTAGAATATGAGTAAATAAATCTAACTAAATACATGACGTAATATTATGAGGATACCTAATAAGAAGAAGTTTATAATAATCTTTATGTTAGAATGTCTAGAAATTGGCTTGATAAAGATGATTTAAACTTACTGAAAAGTTAGATTTAATATTTAGAGGATTACAAGGATTAAGAAATATAGAAATTGTATAGGAGTTGAGTGAATGGAGAATCTAATCAGGATAGATATTGGAGATTGGATGATAAATGCAGGAATAGTTGGAATCTGTAACATCCTTGAAAATGCAGGTGACAAAGTAACTAAGAAAGCAAATTACATTACTATTGATAGATCTTATTTAGATAATTTTGAAGAGAAGTATTTTAAGTATTTCATTGATACTTATAGAGGAACATTATCTTGGAATAAGATTATTTCATATAAGGGAATCTTAGATAATTTTGAAAATAGTGATTTTAAGAATTTTACAGAAGAAAGTTTAGAAAATTTGAATGTTTATATTAAAGATACAGTTAAATATTATTTAAAAAGTAATAGTTATATAGCTGCCTATGAATTAATAGATAATAACATTGATATTCTTGCTTTAGAGAGGAAACTTACTACAATAAACTTAAAGAAGAAAGAAAATCTAGAAGATAAACTGCCACAAATAAAAGAAACTATTAAGGTGATAAGAGAAATAATAGATTACTTTTCAATGGAAAAATCCAAAAAATATTTAGCAGGAAAAAATGTTATATACACTATAATTAAGAATGCGTGGAATGGGATATCGTTTTTAAATGCTCAAACTAAAGAAAAAGATATGTATGTAGATTACAAGAATTATTTTGTTAATCCCGCTATAGATGAGTTGGAAGCGAATAAAGAAAAATATAAATACCATTGTTTTATTTGTAATAATGAGATGAAGGATTTAAACAATGATTTAAGTTTCTTAAATGGAATTGGATTTGATGTTAACAGAAAACCATCTCACGTTTGGAATTTTAATAATGATGTAGCCATATGCAACTTTTGTAAGCTTGTATACTCATGTATTCCAGCTGGAATATCTTATGGGGCAGGAAGTGGAATATTTATAAATGCCAACATTAATGCTGAAAATTTAATTAAAGTAAATGAAAATATAAAAGAATCAATACTTAGAAATAGTGATGGTATCAAATCTTTAAGCTATAAATCGCTAATTTCAGCTATACAAAAACAGGAACATGATAGCTTTAAATATGAATTGGCAGATATACAAGTTATTAGATATGAAGATGAGAGATATAAATTCAATATTTTATCTAGGAATTCACTAAAAATAATAAAGAACTCCAAGGAACAATTAGATAGATTAATAAAATCTGGTTATATAGAAAACAAGAAGTTTTATAGTATATACGAATTAGTTATAGAACGTTTGTTAGATAACAGTAATTTAATAACTTTAATACATCGATTAGTGTTATACAAACTTTCCAATCCAGATGATTGTAGATATTCAGTTAAAAATCTAATAGATATGTTAAGAATTAACTATAAATATATGAAGGAGATAGGATATATGCAAGATATTAAAAATGAGAATGACAAAGATATAGTAGATTTAGCTAAGAACTGTGGGTATTATTTAAGATTAGCATATAAGGCAAAAGGTTCTGAAGAAAAACTAAGTGGCATTGCTTATAGATTATTAAACTGTTTAAAAACAAATAACGCTTCGATGTTTATGGATACCATATTAAATTGTTACTTATATACTAAAAAAACAGTTCCAATGGAATTATTAGGAGTATTAAAGGATTCTGATGTATTTAAGCATATAGGATATGCATTTGTAGCATCATTAATAGGAAATCCAGAGAATGATAATAAAGAAAATGGGGGTAAAAAAGATGATAAATAAAATGGATTTAAAGGGTTTATCAATTTCAATGATATTTAAAGCGGAAAGTGCTAATTATGGTGAGTCAGTAGGTAATGTAGCATCATTAAAAAAGATTACTAGAGATAAAGGAGATCAATATACTTATATATCAAGACAAGCAATTAGATACAATATAGTTGAACAACTAGGGGAACAACTTGCCACTGTAAAAGCAGAAGGAAGTGGCGATAAAAAAGTAATACAATTTGATTCTGAAGCTACAATAGATAAGTATCCAGAAATAGATTTCTTTGGATATATGAAAACAGAGAAAAAAACATCAGGAAAAAAGAGAACAGCAAAAGTTAGATTATCAAATGCAATTTCACTTGAAACATATAAAGGAGACTTAGATTTTTTAACTAATAAAGGTCTTGCAGATAGATTAGATGAAAATATGAATATTGCTCAGTCTGAAATTCATCAGTCATACTATAGGTATACAATTACAGCAGATTTAGATCAAATAGGTATTGATGAAGTAGATAATATAGAGATTTCTAATGAGGAAAAAGCAAGAAGAGTTAATAAACTTCTTGATACTGTAGCCCTTCTTTATAGGGATATAAGAGGTAGGAGAGAAGATTTAAAACCATTATTTATAATTGGTGGAGTTTATGATGTTAAAAATCCAGTATTCCAAAACGTTTTAGATGTTAAAGATAATAGATTATATGTAGATAAAATAGAAGGAGTTATGTTTGAAAATGTAAAGAAAGATACTATTTGTGGATTAGTTCCTAGTGTTTTTGATAACGATGATGAGATAAAAGAAAGACTTAATGCACAGTCAATGCCTAAATTTTTTGAAGAGTTAAAGACAAAGGTTGAGAGTTACTATGGAAAGAGCTGTTAGAATAAAATTAACTCAAGATTTAGTAAATTATAAGAAACCAACAAGTTTTCAACTTAAAGAAACATACCCTTTGCCACCTTTTTCTACAGTTATAGGAATGGTTCATAGCTTATGTGGTTATGATGAATATAAAAAAATGAAAGTTAGTGTTCAGGGAAGATCTGTATCTAAAACAAATGATTTATATACTAGATATGAGTTTAAAAGTGGAATGAAATATGATGAAACAAGACATCAATTAAAAGTAGGCGAGTTTGGAGTATCAAGGGGAGTAGCTACAGCTGAACTATTGGTTGATGTAGAGCTACTTATTCATATAATACCTGAAGATGATAGCTTGATTGAAGAAATTGAAAAAGCGTTTAGATATCCTAAAGAATATCCGTCATTGGGAAGAAGAGAAGATTTGGTAACTATAGAAGAAGTAAAAGTTGTAAGTGTTCGCAATGAAGTACCTAGAAAGAGTATTGATGGAGAGAAATCTTATGGGGCATATATACCATTAGAAATAATTAATTCTATCAAAATGAAGAATTCTATTCAAGGAGTTAAATTTACAGGTACAAGGTATAGACTTAATAAAAATTATAAACCTGTAAATTATGGGACTGAAAAACTTCCTAAGATATTTAGAAAATGGCATAAAGAAGAAGTTATTTATGCAACTAATATATCTTTCCTAAGAAAGCATGAAAGTTATTTAGATGATGATAATTACTTAGTATTCGCAGTTTAGTAAAAATTTAATTATATAAATTTAAAGAGGGAGAAGTCCCTCTTTAAAAATATTTAGAGTTTGTGAGGGATTTTATGAATAGATATTTAGCAAAGTCAGATACAATGGAAACAATACAAGATCATACTAACAAATTGCTTGGAAATTATAATATATTGAAAGAAATATATCCCAATTTATTAGACGTGAAGTGGTGGGATATACTATATAGGGCTTGCCTTTATCACGATTTAGGAAAAATGAACTTAAAATTTCAAGACAAAATGGAGAAAGGAAAAAAATCATCTTTAGAAATACCTCATGGAATTTTGAGTTTAGCATTCATAGACTATGAGAAAATGGAAGATGAAGGATTTAATGAAGATGAAATAAAAACTTTATTTCATGCTATAGCATATCACCATGAAAGAGAATTAAGCTATGAAGATGATGAATTAGAAAGGGAAATAGAATTATTAGCTAATGAGTATGATGGATTTAATTATGATAAATTAAAAGAAGAATGTTATCTTGATCAAATTGATGAAATGTACTTTTATAAAGATGATAGAATATATGAAAATGAAGATATTTTCTTTAAATATATTATGGTTAAGGGATTATTAAATAGACTAGACTATGCGGCAAGTGGACATATAGAAGTTGAAAAGAAGAATGATTTTCTAGAGGATAGTTTAAATAATTTATTAAATAAATGGAAAAAGGAAAAGCCGAAAAGCAAATGGAATGAATTACAAGAGTATATGATTCAAAACAGAAACAAAAATCTTGTAGTTATAGCTCAAACGGGTATGGGTAAGACAGAGGCAGGGCTTTTATGGATTGGAGATAATAAAGGTTTTTTTACATTGCCATTAAAGACAGCCATAAATTCAATTTATGATAGAGTAGTTAAACTTGTAAAAGAAAATATAGATGATAGAATAGGACTTCTTCATTCAGATACATTAAGTGAGTACATAAATAAGAGTGCAGAGAAAGATGAGGATAAGGCTAAATATAAAGATATAGATTATATTGAGTATTATAATAAGACAAAACAAATGTCACTTCCTTTGACTATATGTACATTAGATCAGATTTTTGATTTCGTGTACAAGTATAGAGGATTTGAACCAAAGTTAGCAACTCTTGCTTATTCAAAGATAGTAATAGATGAAATACAAATGTATTCTCCAGATTTATTAGCTTATCTTATAGTTGGTTTAAGTAATATTAATAGTGTTGGTGGTAAGTTTGCTATACTAACAGCGACATTACCTAGTTTTGTATTAAAGTTATTAGAAGATGAAGGGATAAAATTTGAAATGCCAAAAAAGCCATTTATTAATAGGGCTTTAAATACAAGACATAGTATAAATGTAATTGATGATGAGATAAATATAGACCATATAAAGAGCCTATATAATAAAAATAAAGTATTGGTGATATGCAATACTGTAAAAAAGGCTCAAGAAATTTATAATAAGTTAAAAGGTGAGAATATTGAAAATATTAATTTATTTCATAGTAGGTTTATAAAAGTTGATAGAAAAGAAAAAGAAGATGATATATATAAATTTGGAGAGTTAAAAAATAAAGTCTATGGAATATGGATAGCCACACAAGTGGTAGAAGCATCATTAGATATTGATTTTGATATTCTTGTTACAGAGTTATCAGATATCAACGGATTATTCCAAAGATTAGGTAGGTGTTACAGAAGTCGTAACTTTGATGGTAATGGATATAACTGTTACGTATATATAGATAAATGTAGTGGAGTTAGATATGCAATTGATGAAGAAATACATGAACTATCAAAAGAGGCTATTAGAAAGAGAAAGATTGATGGATTATTAAATGAAGAAAAGAAAATATCTATAATAGAAGATGTATATTCGTATGAAAGGTTAAAAAATACTGATTATTTCAAGAAGTTAAAAAACATAGTTAAGTATGTTAATGATTTTACTGCATATGAAAAGAGTAAAAAAGAAGCTAAAGAAGAATTTAGAAATATAGAGTCTATTAATATAATACCTAAGTCTATATATGAAGATAATAAAGAGAGCATAGATAAATCTGTTAGAACAATTTCAGAGTATGTACCTAAATTATCTATAAAGGAAAAAGAAGTTAAAGCTAGAGAAAAAAT
The DNA here is from genome assembly GCF_001010885.1 of Clostridium sp. C8. Classification (NCBI taxonomy): domain Bacteria; kingdom Bacillati; phylum Bacillota; class Clostridia; order Eubacteriales; family Clostridiaceae; genus Clostridium; species Clostridium sp. C8. Next base: position 23,995 of record NZ_LBMX01000040.1, read on the forward strand.
TGAAGCGCGAAATGAATTGTCAGATTTTGTTTGTAGTGTAAGACCTTATTATAAAGAAGGGAATACTTTAAAAGTTTTAAAGCTAAGTGACTATGAGGAGATAATTGTTTTAGATTGTAACTATTCTAAATCCACTGGAGTTGAACTTATCAAGAGAAAAAATGAGAAAAAGAATGGAAAAAATAATTGTGAAATTTTATGATATGGTAATTAGTTATTAGAAATGTACAGCGATACGGTTAATATAATGATGTAATTAGAGAGAATACTAAATATTATATAAATTTATCAGAATTAGATGAGAGGTTGAATAATGAAAAAAGAAATTACTGGAGTAATGGTTTATTACTATGAAGTTTGTAAAAGAAAACTATGGTATTTTTATAATGAAATACAAATGGAACAAGGTAATGAAAGTGTTGAAATAGGTAAAGCAATAGATGAAGAAACTTATAAGAGGGATAAAAAACACATAAATATAGATAACATAATAAATATAGATTTCATACGTTCTAAAGGTATATTACATGAAGTTAAAAAAAGCAATAAAATAGAAGAAGCTAGTATATTACAGGTAAAATATTATTTGTATTTTCTTAAGAAAAGAGAAGTAGATAATATAAAAGGTAAAATAGATTATCCATTGCTTAAACAAAGTATAGATGTAGAGCTAACAGATCAAGATATTATTCTTATTGAAGGAATTTTAGAAGATATCGAAAAAATAGTTACGTTAAAAAATCCTCCGCCGTTAGAAAAAAAGAAAATATGCAAATCTTGTGCTTACTATGATTTATGCTTTATATAAAAGGAGGATGAGAATTTATGAAAAGAAGTTATTATATATATAATAATGGCGAATTGAAAAGAAAAGACAACTCTATAGCATTTATAGATGAAGAAGGTGAAAAACGATATATTCCTATAGAAACAGTAAATGAAATATATGTTATGTCTGAAATGAATTTTAATACAAGCCTAATAAATTTTTTATCTCAATATGATGTAGTGGTACACTTTTTTAATTACTATAGTTTCTATACTGGAAGCTTTCAACCAAGAGAAAAACTTGTATCAGGTAATTTATTGGTTAATCAAGTAACGCATTATACTGATGAAAAGAAAAGGTTAGAAATAGCTAAAAGATTTATAGATGGAGCAAGTTATAATATATATAGAAATTTAAGATACTATAATGGTAGAGGTAAAGATGTACAAAGCTATATGGATAAAATAGAAACTTTAAGAAAGGGAATATATACTAGCAATAACATAAATGAGTTAATGGGATATGAAGGGAACATAAGAAAAGTATATTATGAAGCTTGGAATATAATCATAGACCAAAAGATAGATTTTACAAAGAGAGTGAAAAATCCACCAGATAATATGATAAATACGTTAATATCATTTGTAAATACATTAGTATACACAAAAGTATTAGGAGCTATATATCATACACAACTAAATCCTACAGTTAGTTATCTTCATGAGCCAGGAGTGCGAAGATTTTCCTTAAGTTTAGATATAGCAGAAATATTTAAACCAATATTAGCTGATAGACTTATATTTTCACTTTTAAATAAGAAGCAGATAACTGAAAAAAGTTTTACTAAAGAATTAAATTACTTACATCTTACAAAAGAAGCATCAAAAATAATAGTAGGAGAATTGGATCAAAAACTACAGACAACTATAAAACATAAAGACTTAAATAAAAGTGTATCATATGAATATTTAATGAGACTTGAATGTTATAAACTTATAAAGCATTTATTAGGAGAGAAGGATTATGATCCATTTAAAATATGGTGGTAGGAGTGAGAATTAAATGTATGTTATATTAGTTTATGATATAAAAAGTGATGATGGGGGACAAAGAGTTCTAAATAGAACTTTTAAAATATGTAAAAAGTACTTATCTCATATTCAAAACTCAGTATTTGAAGGAGAGCTAGCAGAGTCACAAATAATTAAGCTAAAATACGAATTAGATGGTATAATAAGAAAAGATAAAGATTCTATAATATTATTTAAAAGCAGAAACGAAAGATGGTTATCTAAAGATATGTGGGGGAAAAAGGAGGATAAAACTAGCAATTTTATTTAATTGTCGACCCAATATAATGTCAAAATATAGGTGAGTAGACAATGATAGTAATATTAAGATCTTAAGGAAATATTTTATATACTTTATATTATAAAAGTTAGTAATATTATTCTAAAATTAATAGATAGACAGAAATGCCATTTAGACATAAGTAATAATACGGATTGTCGGTGGACGCATATTAGTAGCACCATATTGGAATGTAAATTTTTGTATATTTTAACACGAATTTAAATTCATGTTTATATTAGTAGCACCATATTGGAATGTAAATTAATGTAGTTATATCTTAATGTTGCTTGTTCTGCTGCATATTAGTAGCACCATATTGGAATGTAAATTAGTTCTCATATCTTTTATAGCTTCAAAGACATAATATATTAGTAGCACCATATTGGAATGTAAATAGTGGAATTAAAGCTTTAGAGTATCAAGACATTTTTATATTAGTAGCACCATATTGGAATGTAAATAGTGCTGCAATATATGAAGCTGATGGAGGAGCATGGATATTAGTAGCACCATATTGGAATGTAAATAAGAATACTGAGAATTAGTGAAAAATACAAACAGAGATATTAGTAGCACCATATTGGAATGTAAATAAAAACTTTTAGGAGTATATGATTTAAATACACAAAAATATTAGTAGCACCATATTGGAATGTAAATACTACCCCTTATAAAATAGGTGATTTATGGGTACAAGATATTAGTAGCACCATATTGGAATGTAAATGTTGATGATACTATTCCCGGTGAAGATACTGGAGAATATTAGTAGCACCATATTGGAATGTAAATTATAATTATATTGCTATTTATGTAACTAGAGGGGGTAATATTAGTAGCACCATATTGGAATGTAAATAAGTTGCTGCATATATAAATTTTATCTCCATATTTTATATTAGTAGCACCATATTGGAATGTAAATATAGTTATTATTGCTAATGAGTATTTTAGTTCTAGTTATATTAGTAGCACCATATTGGAATGTAAATGTTAAAGCAATAGATTATGTTGAGATAGATGAAAAAGATATTAGTAGCACCATATTGGAATGTAAATAACAATAACAGGAAATAATGCTAATGAGGGAATATTATATTAGTAGCACCATATTGGAATGTAAATCAATGGTACTTAAATAAAATGGGTGGAACTAAGGAAGATATTAGTAGCACCATATTGGAATGTAAATATAATACATCTAAACTTACAGTATACTTCGTATTTTATATTAGTAGCACCATATTGGAATGTAAATAGGTAAGTATGTTTATTATGAAGAAAGCTTTGAAGATATATTAGTAGCACCATATTGGAATGTAAATTGATAAGCTACTTGCATATCCTCTTTCATATCTGTTAATATTAGTAGCACCATATTGGAATGTAAATATAGAAAGAGAAAAACATTTTACTTTTACTATAGGAGATATTAGTAGCACCATATTGGAATGTAAATTTGTATTATTAGGCAATTCAACCTCTTTTAAATATTCATATTAGTAGCACCATATTGGAATGTAAATAATATAATGAGAAACGCATATAAGGCTTCTGATGGAATATTAGTAGCACCATATTGGAATGTAAATTTAGGAACTTGGATATAAGATAATAATTTGTATTTCATATTAGTAGCACCATATTGGAATGTAAATTTAGCATTAATAACAACAATATTAAAAATATCAAAAATATTAGTAGCACCATATTGGAATGTAAATTTATAATGTTTTCCCGCTTAATGATACTATGTCAAGATATTAGTAGCACCATATTGGAATGTAAATTTCAGTATTTGGCACTGTAATACTATAAAATTTAATATATTAGTAGCACCATATTGGAATGTAAATTACTTCCCTAAATCTTGATATCTGCAAGAAGTATTAATATTAGTAGCACCATATTGGAATGTAAATATGCAAACTAAAAAAATGATTATAATCTTTTCTATTATATTAGTAGCACCATATTGGAATGTAAATTAGAAAAAACATATGAAGTAATAAGAAAGGGGTTAGGATATTAGTAGCACCATATTGGAATGTAAATCTATAAAAAGAAACAGTTTGACCAACTTTATAATTAATATTAGTAGCACCATATTGGAATGTAAATGTAGTAACCTTTCCACCTTCAACATAATATTGATAAATATTAGTAGCACCATATTGGAATGTAAATGTAGTAACCTTTCCACCTTCAACATAATATTGATAATATTAGTAGCACCATATTGGAATGTAAATAGCTATAGAGCTTGCAAGGAATGTTCAGAGGAATTAATATTAGTAGCACCATATTGGAATGTAAATAAAGCTAATAAAGTAACATCATCAATAACAAAAACTGATATTAGTAGCACCATATTGGAATGTAAATGGAGAAGTTGAAGTCAAGCATCATGCTTTAGGATTTCATATTAGTAGCACCATATTGGAATGTAAATTGGATAGCAAACAATTTAATGATGGCCTTAGTAGTATATATTAGTAGCACCATATTGGAATGTAAATGAGGTTGACCTTTTCGCAGATAAAATAGAATATGCATATTAGTAGCACCATATTGGAATGTAAATTACTCTTGTGAGTATTCATATGGATAACCGTAAATGTATATTAGTAGCACCATATTGGAATGTAAATATATTTTAAATTATACATATTTTTCAAGAAATTTTAAATATTAGTAGCACCATATTGGAATGTAAATATAATAATAATAATAACATTTTTAGGAAAAAAAGCATATTAGTAGCACCATATTGGAATGTAAATGAACTAGAAGCAATAGTACCATCAGGTCTAGTTACTCATATTAGTAGCACCATATTGGAATGTAAATTGCAGTTAAAATGCTGACAATCTCAACAATAGGAATATATTAGTAGCACCATATTGGAATGTAAATACAGATATAATTTACAGTGATTTGGACAAGCATATAAATATTAGTAGCACCATATTGGAATGTAAATGGTAAAACTATTATTGCTTAGACAATAGAAGATACCATATTAGTAGCACCATATTGGAATGTAAATTATTATCTATACATAAATTATAATACACAAATTAATATATTAGTAGCACCATATTGGAATGTAAATGCTATGAAAGAGTTTAGAATTAAGATTCTGAATATATTAGTAGCACCATATTGGAATGTAAATGAAACTAAATACATGAAAACAGTAAGTTATACTGAATATTAGTAGCACCATATTGGAATGTAAATAAGTTTATACTTGGGTGGTTAGTAGTTTATATAGAGTATATTAGTAGCACCATATTGGAATGTAAATAAAATCAGAAGTATTTTCAGATTTAGTATCTTTAAAAATATTAGTAGCACCATATTGGAATGTAAATGGAATAGTAATAGCTAATAAAAAAGATGCTTATATGTATATTAGTAGCACCATATTGGAATGTAAATACAGGAGAAAATATTATTACTATAAACACTACAGATAAATATTAGTAGCACCATATTGGAATGTAAATTGATTAAAAACAAAATCTGTACTATCATCAAAAACTATATTAGTAGCACCATATTGGAATGTAAATATCAACTATAGAGTTAAGAGGAAGAATGGAGAGCAAATATTAGTAGCACCATATTGGAATGTAAATATATTAAAAAAAGATGAGAATAACATCACTTGGGATGATATTAGTAGCACCATATTGGAATGTAAATGTAACAAGAAGTTATGGAGCTATAGGTAGTTTAGCTATATTAGTAGCACCATATTGGAATGTAAATCAAATATTTAATAAAGAAGTGTATGAAAAGAATAAAATATTAGTAGCACCATATTGGAATGTAAATCAAAATTCATTCCTACTACCCTGTTCAGATACCCTTATATTAGTAGCACCATATTGGAATGTAAATCAAGCTAGATTAGATCAATATAATAATTTTAGTTTAATATTAGTAGCACCATATTGGAATGTAAATCAAATAAATATATCAAAAAAATTATCAAGACCAATACATATTAGTAGCACCATATTGGAATGTAAATTTTTTTTTAGCTATCTTCTTATAAGAATTAATAGTAATATTAGTAGCACCATATTGGAATGTAAATAAGTGAAATAAAATTAGCTGGAGAAAGGCTTAATAGATATTAGTAGCACCATATTGGAATGTAAATCCCATATGAGTTATAGTGGCAGACGCAGATACATAAATATTAGTAGCACCATATTGGAATGTAAATATCAATTTTAAATTTTTATATCTAATATCATAGTCAATATTAGTAGCACCATATTGGAATGTAAATTTTTATAAGTTCTAACAATTTTGGCAGCTTAACATTTATATTAGTAGCACCATATTGGAATGTAAATTTCAAATATATCTTGGGGTTCTTCTTGCTCACTTTCTATATTAGTAGCACCATATTGGAATGTAAATACATTAACATTAACTACAACAGGAGCATAGGGGAGGAATATTAGTAGCACCATATTGGAATGTAAATTTAACCCAAGCTGAGATAGCTCCGATACTAAATGCAGATATTAGTAGCACCATATTGGAATGTAAATATAAATGAATATCAATATTACAGAATTGAAGGTTTTATATTAGTAGCACCATATTGGAATGTAAATTTTAGTTCTTTAATGTTCTTTTTATCTCGCTTCTCTCATATTAGTAGCACCATATTGGAATGTAAATGTAAATGTATTAAAGAGATTAATAGAGATATTTACAATATTAGTAGCACCATATTGGAATGTAAATACTCCTTTTTGATAATACATTCATAATTAGTTAATTTATATTAGTAGCACCATATTGGAATGTAAATGAAGCAGTAATTGCAAATAAAGTATCTAAGCTTAGAATATTAGTAGCACCATATTGGAATGTAAATGGAGCACATATTAAAGATGTATTAAAAGGGTTAAGATATTAGTAGCACCATATTGGAATGTAAATATTCTTGGAGCGTTGTTTTCTTATAGTATTTTTTATGATATTAGTAGCACCATATTGGAATGTAAATAAATTAGATAAAGTGTTAAGCAAAAAGAAAAAGGAGAATATTAGTAGCACCATATTGGAATGTAAATTCAGTTGATATATATTCATTATAAGAACAATCAATAGATATTAGTAGCACCATATTGGAATGTAAATCCAAAAAAGCTTTTAACAGTTTGATATATTTTCTTTATATTAGTAGCACCATATTGGAATGTAAATTTCTTTGTTAAATAATCCTTTGTAACTATGTGGTGCATATTAGTAGCACCATATTGGAATGTAAATAATAACTACTATAAATGATAAATACTCAACTCTAAAATATTAGTAGCACCATATTGGAATGTAAATATGCAACCTCTATTTATAGAGGATTAATGGAATTGATATTAGTAGCACCATATTGGAATGTAAATTTATCTCCTACAAAGTGTGGTGTCCCTCCTATCTATATTAGTAGCACCATATTGGAATGTAAATTATATTTCAGAAGTAACAGGATCATATGAATATAAATATTAGTAGCACCATATTGGAATGTAAATGCTTATAATGTTAAAAAGTTGGAGGGTTTTACTTGTAATATTAGTAGCACCATATTGGAATGTAAATTTAGAAAACAATACAGGATGGATAACAGATTTAGCAGATATTAGTAGCACCATATTGGAATGTAAATCATATAGCAGATATGAAAATGGCGAAAGATGCCCCCATATTAGTAGCACCATATTGGAATGTAAATCAATGAAATATCTTCTAAAGAAACTTCTTCATTGACATATTAGTAGCACCATATTGGAATGTAAATTCTTTAGATTTATTATTTACACAATCAACCAATTTTCATATTAGTAGCACCATATTGGAATGTAAATACTAGATACATGGTGTTAGTATAAAGTAGTGGACACATTAAGACGAACTAAGTAAAATAATATTTAGTTAAGAAAGGATGTGTACAATATGGGAAAGGGCAAAAGATATGATCAAGAATATAAGGATATGATAGTAGACTTATATAAATCAGGAATGACCTTAGCAGAGCTAAGTAGCGAATATGGCATTGCAAAATCAACAATTAACGGATGGATCAAAGATGTTAAAGAAATACAAGTAGATGATAATGAAGTTATGACATTAAAGGAAGTTAAGGCTTTTAAAAAAGAAATGGCAAGAATCAAAGAGGAAAATGAAATATTAAAAAAAGCTATGGCCATATTTGCAACAAAAAATTAGATGAAATAATAGAATTTATAGATAGCAATAAAAGTAACCATGATATTAAGACTATGTGTACCGTTCTAGGCGTAGCCAGAAGCACATATTATAAATCTTTTGATAAAACTAAATCTGCAAGAGAATTAGAGAATGAGGAATTAAACGCTGCTATTAAAAGGATCTATAAAGACAATAAAGGAATATATGGTGCTCCTAGGATTCATCATGTACTTAGTATAGAAGGCTTTAAAATATCCTTAAAGAGAGTTCAAAGACGAATGAGCGAACTTGGTATTTGTGCAGTAACTGTAAAAAAATACAAACCTCATTCGAGCAAAAAAGTAGCAGAAGGTTTAGAAAACGTTTTAAAGAGAGATTTTACTACTACTTCTATCAATGAAAAATGGGTAGGAGATATTACATATATTCATACTATCAAAGATGGTTGGTGCTATTTAGCTTCAGTTCTTGACTTACATTCTAAAAAAATAATTGGCTACGCTTTCGGTAAGAGAATGACTAATGATTTAGTTGTCAAAGCCTTAAAAAATGCTTATTACAGCCAATCTCCTGATAAAAATAAGCAACTAGTATTCCATAGCGACTTAGGTTCTCAATACACTAGTAATGATTTAAAGGACCTATGTAAAGAGTTTAATATTCTACAATCATTCAGTAAAAAAGGTTGTCCATATGATAATGCTTGTATAGAATCTTTCCATTCATCAATAAAAAAGGAAGAAATATATAGAAGTACATACCGCACCTTCTCAGAAGCTAATGTGGCTATTTTTAAATATATTGAAGGATGGTATAACAGAAAAAGGCTGCACTCATCACTAAATTACATCACACCACATCAATGTGAATTATTAGCTAGAAGTTCAGCATAAAAAAGTTTGACTTTTTGTGTCCAAGATATTGACATAAGACCAACATGAGGCTTTAAATTTAAATATTTCTTAATATTAGTAGCACCATATTGGAATGTAAATAAAAATAATATAGACTAAATAGCCTATATTATTTGATATTAGTAGCACCATATTGGAATGTAAATGGAACATCTTTTATAGAAGTTTGTACAACTTCAATAATATTAGTAGCACCATATTGGAATGTAAATTCAAATTAGTATCTTCTTTATTCTTTAATACTGAAAATATTAGTAGCACCATATTGGAATGTAAATCCAGTTGAAATTCCTATATCTGAAAATGTAGCCATTGATATTAGTAGCACCATATTGGAATGTAAATACATAGCTATCTATATAGGGCTTTAATCTACTCCCAATATTAGTAGCACCATATTGGAATGTAAATTGTACATTTTAACGGTAAGTTATTATCAGCAAGTGAATATTAGTAGCACCATATTGGAATGTAAATACCGTTATTTGTACTGCTCCTTTTGATATAGTGAAATATTAGTAGCACCATATTGGAATGTAAATTATCTTAGTTATAAAATAAGTTACAAGTAAATTCTTCATATTAGTAGCACCATATTGGAATGTAAATCAAGTTTAAACAATTAGCAATTCTTTCAGTTCTTTATATTAGTAGCACCATATTGGAATGTAAATGATGTACCTAAAGAAGTTGTAGAAGCAGCTTTAGAAGATATTAGTAGCACCATATTGGAATGTAAATAAACATTTTATTTACGGCTCTAGCGTGGTTACACAAGATATTAGTAGCACCATATTGGAATGTAAATATTATTAGAGGGGGAATATGAATAATGCCAAATGCATATTAGTAGCACCATATTGGAATGTAAATTTAAAGCACTTGCAACAATTCCAACACCACTAATTAATATTAGTAGCACCATATTGGAATGTAAATGTATTTGGTGATTTTACTAATACTTTTATTTCCTCAATATTAGTAGTACCATATTGGAATGTAAATATAGATTTATCTTGCATTAATAATTCAAATAAAATAGATATTAGTAGCACCATATTGGAATGTAAATTATTTAATAGTATAATAAAGTAATGAATTTCAGTAAATATTAGTAGCACCATATTGGAATGTAAATCTATGCAGTATAATTTACTATATTATGCAATACAAAATATTAGTAGCACCATATTGGAATGTAAATCTTGGTCTATTTAAGTAACTTTCTATAAGCTCTATTGATATTAGTAGCACCATATTGGAATGTAAATTTATCTCATTTTCTAACAACTCTTTTATTTCATAATCATATTAGTAGCACCATATTGGAATGTAAATTAAAGCATCATTTGATTCTGGCATATATACAAGTAGATATTAGTAGCACCATATTGGAATGTAAATATTATTCTCTTGATAACAAAGACATGACACGCTAGCATATTAGTAGCACCATATTGGAATGTAAATAAAATATTTAATTTTTTATAACTATTTCTAGTAATTAAATATTAGTAGCACCATATTGGAATGTAAATTTTTTTAACTTCTTTCATTTCATCATTTCCCCTTTATATTAGTAGCACCATATTGGAATGTAAATCAGTAGCATAGAGAAGGAAGGCGATTGGGATGGTGTTATATTAGTAGCACCATATTGGAATGTAAATTTTTAAATAATTCTTTTATCATTTCATTATCTCCTTATATTAGTAGCACCATATTGGAATGTAAATTAGTTTAAACCCTCTATGTCACGCTCTGTTACATATATATTAGTAGCACCATATTGGAATGTAAATTCAAACCTCTTGATTTTATTCTGCCAACGTTTTTTCAATATTAGTAGCACCATATTGGAATGTAAATCAAAATTAACTTTAATGTAATTATATACTAGTAAATATATTAGTAGCACCATATTGGAATGTAAATATCATAGGTGATGGTTCTACTATTTTGCTTTTATCAATATTAGTAGCACCATATTGGAATGTAAATTTCTATCAATATTTCCTATACTTCTACCAACTAACATATTAGTAGCACCATATTGGAATGCAAATTTACTTACCTCCTAACTTTTCATAGCCAGTACAAACATATTAGTAGCACCATATTGGAATGTAAATAGAGTATTGAGGAATTAAAACGTAATGGACTTGATAGATATTAGTAGCACCATATTGGAATGTAAATGGCTTAGAAACTGGATAAGTATTAATCATATCATTGGATATTAGTAGCACCATATTGGAATATAATATTTTTAGGGTTATATAATAATTATTACGTACTAAATTTTAATAGTAGTAGACCCAAAAGTACTCCTAAGTACCTCTATGCAACTTTGTTAATGAAGATATATGCTCCTTTAAGTGTGAGTGAGGTTTTAGCACATATTCTCATAGGAAAAAATACACGCTATATCAATATGTTAGTAGAGGTTAATAGTAATTTTCTTTTATGAATCACAATTAGAAATTTGTTCAAGGAGAAAATAAATTTAACTAATAAAGAATCACAACTAGATGCTAGAGTTAGAAATAAATCTTGAATCAAATTATTAGGCATCTAAATATATATTAAAAATTTAATAACTAGTGTAATAATATGTTAATATTAATTATAGCCAGTATCCTTAAGGGTAACTTGGACAATATTAGAAACTAGAAAAATATATAAAGAAGAGGATACAATATGAGAATAAATAAAAAATATATAATATCTTTTTTAATTTTGTTTATAATAGAGGCATTAATAGCGCTTTTCGTGCATGATAACTTTATTAGACCATATATTGGTGATATATTAGTAATTATTTTAATGTACACCTTTATTAGAGGAGTTATAGATAAGAAAATTAAGATTTTACCTATTTATTTATTTTTATTTGCCTTATTTGTTGAAGTTATGCAGTATTTCAAGGTTATAGAGCTTTTGAACCTAGAAAATAACAAAGTTGCTTCAATAATTATGGGAACTTCCTTTGATATAAAAGATATTTTATGTTATTTCATTGGAAGTATGATTTTAATAATATATGAAAATATAAGTTTGCGAATTAATAAAACCTTTTAATATAATGTTTTAAATTGTGCATATGGCTAAGACGCCTGAGGTAATGGTGTGTACAGGGTTTTCTTATTCAAACAATCTAATATACTACCAATAAATGAGCTATGAAGAATTCTTCGTAGCTTTTGCTTTGTCAAAATAGAACAAATAAATTAGTTAAGTTTAAAAGTCCAACTTCTAAATTAATTTGTAATTTCTTTATTGAACCTCACGTTACGTCATGATGTAGTATGTTCTTGAGGTGATAATTAAGATGAAGAATAATTTATTAAAACTACTAACAAATGATAATGAAGTTAGAATGTATATTACTGACGCAACAGATATAATAGAACACGGTAATATAAAAGATATAAAATCAGATTTTTCAAAAGAGCTTTACAGAAGGATATTTATATGTTGTTGCTTATTACGTGGTTTATTAACTGAAAGAGACCAACGTTTAGATATTAGTATAAGATTTAAGCCACAAGGATATTCGGTTTATTGTAATATAGATGGGGAAGGAAATATACATTGCACGTTCTCTTCTAAATTAAAAGTATTTACTGGAAAAATGGAGGATTTAGCAGGAAAAGGTGCAACTATGTCTATAAGCAGGGGAGGCTGGATGTCAGGAATGTTTACTGGTACAATAGAGTTAAGAGGTGATTCGATAGAAGGATGTTTTTCGGATTTTTATTGTAGAAGTGAACAGGTAGAAACAATTTTTAAAATTTTTATATGCAATGGAATAATGAGAGGTTGCATGATACAACCATTACCTTTTGTGGAAAGGAAAAATCTTGAGTATTTAACAGACTATATTAATAGTAATCAGAATACATTAACTTTACTAGAATGGGCTGATTTGCCAAATAAGCTTTCCTCATATGCAAGAGTCATAGAAGAATACAAAATACAAATAGAATGTAATTGTTCAAGAGAAATGTTTTTTGGTATTTTAATGTCAGTAGAAATGGATGAATTAAAGCAATCAATTCAATTAAATAAAAGCGAAGAATTAGAATGTGGTATATGTGGTAAAAAGTATTTATTTAATGGAGATGATCTAAAAGAAATTGTTAAAATAAAAGAGGGAATATAAATTGAGTGAATATATAAAAATTGGTGATTTAGCAAATATGACAGGTATAACTGTAAGAACGTTACATTATTATGATGAAATTGGCTTGTTAAAGCCATCTAGGGTAACAGAAAAAGGGCATAGATTGTATAATATGAAAAGTGTTACAGAATTATATCAAATTATATCAATGAAAGATATAGGCTTTAATCTTGATGAAATAAAAGAATTGCTTATATTTAAAAATGTTAATATTCTAGATTTAATTGAAATTCAAATTTCTAATGTGCAAGAGGAAATTGCACAAAAGCAGCAACTTTTCTGTAAGTTACTTAAATTAAAGGAAAATCTTAAAGATAATAAAAACTTATCTTCAGAAGATATTAAAGAAGTTATACCATTTATTAATTTGTCATCAGATAAATTTTTTACTAAGGAACAATTTAATGAATTAAAAGACAGGTTAATTAATTTTAATTCAGAAGCAGATGGTGCAGAAGAATGGGTTGCTTTTATTTCCAAATTGAAGCACTGCTATAGGAAGGGATTGTCTAAAATTGATATAAAAGCAATAGAATGTATCCGATATTGGAGAAATATAACTAATAGGATAGTAGGGGAAGATGAGCAAATGAAAGATTCAATTTCTTCATTCCATGCTTCTCAAAATAGTACCCAGTTAAGATATGGACTTACTGATGAATTGTATAAGTACTTAATGAGTTTAATGGAATAGATGCTGATAAATATACTTGAATTTCAGATGAATACATAGGTTTTTGCTTTTCTATGAGGTTAATGCAGTAATCGAGGGAGCTATTGAGATTGGAGCAACAGAAATTGTTGTTAATGATTTACATGGAGCTGGAAATAATATACTTATAGAATCTTTAAATGATAAAGCACAATTAATTACAGGTCCATCCCCTAAGGGGGCTATGATGGAAGGATTAGATTCATCCTTTGACGCGGTAATATTAATAGGATATCATTCCAGAATGAATATGGGCGGGGTTTTGAGCCACTCTTTTCATGGAGGTGTGATTTCAAACATAAATATTAACAGTAAAGATGTTGGGGAATTTTATATGAATGCATGTGTTGCAGGTCACTTTAATGTTCCAGGTGTTTTGGTATCAGGCGACAACATTCTAGAAGAGAAAGTAAAGAAAGTGAATACTGAAATTGAAACAGTTGTAGTTAAAACATCATATGGAAGATATTCAGCAAAGTGTTTAACACCATCTGCAGCATTTGAAAAAATAAATGAAAAAGTAAAGTATGCATTAATAAATGCCAAGAATATTAATCCTATAAAACTACAAGAGCCTGCTGAAATGAAGGTTACTTTTTTAAATAGCGGTCAAGCTGAATATGCATCAATAATGCCTGGAACAGAATTAGTTGAACCAAATATTGTAACATATAGTAGTATATATCTATAAAATACTTCACGTAGAGAAATTAAAATTTGTATAAAATAGCTAGTAGGAGTATTAAGAATGAACAAGCTAATAATAAAAATTTCGGTGTAACAAAAGAAACATTTTTGGTAGTGATTGATCCTGGCCATGGTGGTATAGATGTGGGTGCAACAAGTGTAAGTGGTTTATATGAAAAGGATTTTACCTTCAGCTTATCAAAAAAAGTAAATGAAGTATTGGAAAAAGAAGAAAGAATACAAATTTATATAATCAATGGATATATTGATTATAAGGATAGGCCTAGTTTTGCAAATGAATTAAATGCAGATTTATATATATCAATTCATGGAAATATATTTGAAACTCCAGATGTATCTGGTACAGAATCATATTATTATAATAATGAGTCTAAGATTTTGGCAGAAGTCATACATAATCATGTAGTTAGTACAACAGGGTTAATGATCGAGGGGTTAAGAAGGAAGAACTATTTGTAGTTAGGGACACAGAGATGCCATCAGTTTTGTTGGAAGTTGGATATTTAACTAATCCTAAGGAAGAACAACTGATGTTTGATGATGGGTTTCAATATTTAATTGCAGAATCTATATGTAATGGAATTAAGAAATACTTAGAAATAGATTGATAAATTACAATATTGAAGAAGTAAATAAATTAATAACTCCTTCTAATTACAATACATAAAAGTTGTAATAGAAGGAGTTATTTTTTGCAAATAAATATTGACATAAGAGTAAATACTATATATTATATTAATATACCAACGGTCGGTTTATTAAAAGGAGTGATATTATGGCAAGAATAATAAAAAAAGATGAATATGATGCAAAACGTAATGAAATTCTTAATGCAGCTCAAAAGTTTGTTTATACAAAGGGCTATGAGCAGATGTCAATTCAAGATATCTTGACTGAATTAGGTATTTCTAAAGGAACTTTTTTTCATTATTTTAAATCAAAGCAGAATATGTTAGATGCACTTATCGAACGCTTTATGGATCAAGGAGAAGAACAGATAATTCCTATAGTGAAGGATGAAAGTCTACCAGCTATAGAAAAGTTAAACAAATACTTCACAGCAGCAGGAAATTGGAAGGTTGGGCAAAGAGATTATTTAATTACTCTTATGAGGGTATGGTACAGCGATGATAATGCAATTATCCGTCAGAAAATGTTAAACAATTCAATTGAACGTATTTCTCCTCTCTTATCCTCCATGATTTTCCAGGGGATTAAAGAAGGAACTTTTAAGCCTTCTTTTCCAGAGCAGGCAGGAGAAGTTACCCTTTCTTTGATACAAAGTTTGTGGGATAGATTATCTTTGATGATTATAAATGATACAAAGGACAAAGGCTGCATTGACCAAATGAAAAATATACTAGCAGCTTATACAGATTCCATAGAAAAGGTATTAGGAATTCCTGAATCTACTCTTAGTATTATTAATGATGAAACAATGAATCAATGGGTTAATTTTAAATAAAGGAGATGTGGACTTGACAATATTATTAAAAACACTTAAAAACATTGGAAAAGGGCTACTTTTAATAATAAGTTTATGGCTATTAGCTATTATGAGTGTCGTATTTTATATGAAGGGAATAAACACTGTATTACTGACCATATATGTTATTATATCACTTGCAGCAAATACTGGACTTCTTTGGCCAGGAATTTTCAGGCTTATTACTAATGGTGAGAAAAGCAGAAGAACAGTGCTAAAGTTCTTTGTGATACCTTCAACTTTATTATTTACTATTTTTTATGCAGCAGTTATATTCTACATTCAGGATATACCAGTAATCTTAGGAATTCTTTCAGGTATAACTATTATACTTATGATAATAGTTTTTAGGAGCCCAGAATCACTTTCGAAGTCTTTTGTGAAAAAAAGCAAAAACTTCCGACTTACTATATTTGGTGTACCAGCTATTATATTTTTGGCATTAATGTATATTTCTGTGCCAATAGTCGAAAATTATCGTACAAGCATCTTAAAGAAGGCTGAAGAGGCGCGTTTGCAGGCAATTGAATCTGTAGTTATAAAATTACCTTCTAAGGATGGAAAAGTTAAGGTTTATCCGCTTCACGTAGGAGACACGATTTTAACTTATGGACAATTTTACGGCGGTCTTGATGGATGGGAAGGACTTAGTGGATATTTTAAAACTCTTGTGAATAGAGATAACATTACAATACCTCTATACACATATCTTATTGATCATCCAAAGCATGGTCTTATGATGATTGATGCAGCTATAAGCTGGGAGCAGGCTAATGACCACGATGGATTCTATAATCACAATTATATGGTTTCACGTTTGTTAACAGTAAAAGATGAATACAAGCTGACCACAGAGCAGGATCTTCAAGTTCAGGTAGAGAAGCTGGGGTATAGGCTGGAAGATATAAAAACAGTATTTATGACTCATACACATGATGACCATGCTGGAGGACTTCGAAACCTGCCAAATGCCAAGGTAATATTAAGCAAAGAAGATTGGGAAAAGGGAACTTCTATTTACCCTTACTCATACGATTTGATAAAGGATAATATGGACTTATTTACTTATAACTCTGGTGAGTATAAGAGCTTTTCTAACAGTTTAGACTATTTTGGTGATGGAAGTGTTATTCTTCTTCCTACTCCAGGTCATTCTCCTGGGCATACCTCTGTTTTGGTAAAGGCAGATGAATATGATCTTTTATTTATGGGGGATACACCATATACTCTAAATCATATGTCAATTGATGAGGTTAGACAAATTACTTTAGGTGGAGAAGAAACAGAAAAGCAATTAGATTCAACTCGAAAATTACAGCAATTAGTAGATGCTAAAGCTGACACAGTAATGCTGTTTGCTCATGATTATACTAATTATCAAAAGGAATTAGTTGAACAATTTCTTGATGATGGATATTTTGCTGAAGAAGAACTTAAAAATATAAGAAATTATAGATTTAATCTTTTCAACAATGATTGGAAATTAAAACCGGGTAATATGCCTTACTATGTACCTGCATCAGAAAATGAGGAAACTGGACATGTAGGCTTTAACTAAATTGCAAAAAGTAGTATGACAAATCTTAGATTGTTATATTGCTTTTTTTTATTACATATCGGTTTTAGCTTGCCAATAATATATTGCTAATTGAGTTCTATCTCGTAATTCTAATTTTTCTAATATAGTTGAAATAGTATTTCTTACAGTTCCTTCGCTAATAAAGATCTGTTTGGAAATTTCCTTATTTGAAAGTCCATTAGCAATTAGTTCTAAAATTTCATTTTCTCTTGCAGTTAAATTATTTTCGTCTTTTGATTCAGAAAAGCTCCTTAAGGCCTCTTCACTTATAATGGAAAGGCCAGAATATACAGTTTTAATAGTTATTATTTGTTTTTCTGTATCATCTGATTTTAATAAATATCCAGAGGCACCTGCTTGAAGTGATTGGTGAATGTTTTTATAATCATGAAAAGTTGTAAGCATGATAATTTTTATATCTTTATTAATTTTTTTAATAACTCTACAAGCACCAATTCCATCCATAACTGGCATTTGAATATCCATAAGAATAATATCCACAGGATTCTTTTTGCAAAATTCAATTGCTTCATTTCCATTAGAAGCCTTTCCTATAATTTCAAGAGCTGGATCAGTAGATAAAAGGATATCAAGACTTTCAATAACCATTTCATCATCATCAACTATTAATATTTTCATATATTACTTACTCCTTTCAAATGGAATAAATATAATTAATTTAAAAGTACCTTGTCTTTGAATACTTAAACTGCCATTTACAGCTTCTAATCTATTACGCATATATCGTAACCCATTTCCAGATATCTCTCTAGGGTTATTTATTATTCCATCATTTTCAATAGTCATCCTAACAGAATAATCTGTTATTTTTAAAGATATATTCACTTTATTAGGACGAGCATGTTTTGTAATGTTAGTTAAAGCTTCCCTTACAGACATTAAAATTAATTGCCATATATAAGGTTCTAATTTAAAAATATTCCCACTATGTACAAATTCAACTGGATAAATAAAATTATCACATAAATTAGTTATATCCAATAGCCCAATTTCTAAATTAGGTTCAATGCTTTTAACAGAGCTTTTTAATTGATGTAATGCATTTTCTAAACGTTTCTCTGACTTACTAAATGTTATATTGGCTCTTTCAAATTGTTTGGATTTTATTAGAGATTTATATGCTTTTAAGGATAGATGTGCAGCAGTAAGCTCGTGACCTAAACTATCGTGGAGTACCTCTGCAATTCGCTGCCTTTCTGTTAATCTTGATATTCTATCTGTGTCCTGATAATCTGATAATAGCTGAGACTGTACTAATTCCAGGTCATAAATATGTTGTCTTAGGTGGTCCATTATATTCTTATTTGAAGTACTTTCTCTTTCCCAGTGACATAAAATTGTACCAAATAATAGCCCCTGTAATAGTAATAAATAATAGCTGCCCTCATTAACTATTAATCCTACAATAATTAATGGAAGGGTATAAATTAGTTTGTTTTTATATGAAAAGTAATAGGCAAATACAAATAAATATATAGAAGCAGGGGGATAAAATGCAGCTGTTAATAGAAAGAATGTTAAATCAATTAACATATAGCATGGTTTTAGTTTTATTCTCCATCTTAAAACCATACTAAAAATTAATATTAAATAAAGCAAAAAAACCATTGGATTTAATAATTTATGAAAAATTATAATAAGCAATATTAAAAGTTGTATTACCATAATAAATGAATATATTATTTGTGGTCCAATGATAAAGTTCTTTTTTGCAATCATTTAATATCTCCTTTTGCTGCCTATTAATAGAAATATTCCTGAGTAAATTAATAATACAAGATGTGCTATTAATACATATTTAATATTACCATCATGCAGAGAATTTAGTCCATAGGGTAACCAGTATGTAGGTAAAACTACTATAAATTTTTTTATTTCTTCAGGGATTACTTGTAGAGGCATAGTTACACCACTAACTAAACACATAATAGATGCAAAGCCAGAAAATAATCCAAAAGAAAGATTATAGGACTTAAATAGTGAATTCCAGCATAATGAAAATGCAATTGACATTAGTATGTAAACAAAATTCAAACTAAATATATACCAATAGTTAATGTTAAGATCTTTCCAATATAGATATATTCCTAATATAAATATTATATTTTGCACTACTAATATAGAAGTATAAGCCATTAAGTGAGAGCTAAGGTAACTGATATATTTAGTAGGTGTAGCTGAAATTCTAACTGTTATTTTATTAAGACGTTCCTCCACTATAGGCTTAGATAGTATAAAGGCAGAAAATAAGCTTAATAAGCCATATAGATAGATTCCATTTGGATAGCTGTTAGCTAAAGGGGGTACAAATATTATTCCTATTGGAAGTATAAGTGTAATTAATATACTAATAGGTTGTGCAAGACTACGTTTTAATGCATGTTTAAATATAATCATAGAATCACCTTCTTACTTAGGAGTTTTATTAATAAAAATAGTATTACGCTAAGTATTATTAATGGAATTATTCCTATAATAAAATTTTTTAAGTTATTATCAATAATACCCAAAATTGCAGTTTGAGCTAAGGCCATTGGTGTTAGATATTTTTCAAATAAATTAGTTATTATATTATCAGGAAGTGGAAAATATAGTCCTGTTAATATTGGGGCAGCAATGCCATATAAAGTTGTAACAGAGTTAGCTGTTTTAACATTTTTACTTAAGAATAAAATAAGAGTACCAAATAGTTGATTAAATATTACTGAAATAAGCATTACAAGTAAAATTAAAAATAGGTTGTTAAATTTTATATCTAGAATAGTAATTGAAAATATTAAAACAACAAAGGTTTGTAGGAAACTTACTATTATGCCAGAAAACAATATTGATAATACAACCTTTACAGGATTAACTGGTGTTGCTAATAATCTATTACGTATTGGCGATAAAAAATCTTGCCCTAAAGTTTCAAAACTAATAGCTGACCCATATATTTGAAATGTTAAAGCAAAACCTATAGTTAATACAGGGGTTATGGCACCTATGTTGTAACTTGAATTAATATAGCTAAAAAAGCTTATTAATAAAATTGGTAAAAGTATCAAAATTAGATGGCCGAAAATATCCCTAGAGGATCTTAATATATAAAACTTAAGCATTAATTCACCTCATCTCTTAATTGTTTTCCTGTTAATGTTAGAAATACATCTTCAAGGGTTGGCTGTTTAGAATTCACATTAACTATACCTAAAGGAGCTAGAATTGAAACAATTTTATCAATTATTGATATACCTCCTGGTACAATGATGTGATATTGGTTATCCTTTATAACTACTTCTTTTACATCTGTTAGTGCTAAAAGCTCATCTTTTTTATCTTCCCTTGCTATTTTAACGTCAACTAATATGTGGGAATCACCTTTAATTCTTGCAATTAGTTCTTTTAATGTGCCTGAAGCTATTACATGGCCTTGATCCATTATGTATATTCTACTAGCTACGGCTTCAACTTCTTCAATATAGTGGGAAGTATAGATAACAGTTGTTCCTTCAGCAGCTATCTTTTTAACGAAATCTAAAATATAATTTCTAGATTGAGGGTCTATTCCAACTGTTGGCTCATCCATAATTAATAATTCAGGGTTATGTAAGATAGAGCAGCCAATATTTAAGCGTCTTTGCATTCCACCTGAGAAATGTTTAGGGCGGTCATTTAAACGATCTTCTAAACCAATAATTTTAGCTACTTCATTAATTCTACTTTCTAGTTCTGTCTTTTTTAAACCATATAAGCTTCCGAAAAAAGCTAGGTTTTCCTTTGCAGTCATATCTTCATAAATAGTAATTTCTTGTGTTACAAAACCAATCTTGCTTTTTATCTTTTGGTTCTTTCCGTCCTGTTTCATATCAAATACTATTATTTCTCCCTCATCAACGGAAAGTAGTCCTACAATGGATTTTATACATGTTGTTTTTCCAGCCCCATTAGGACCAAGTAAACCAATAACTTCTCCTTTATTCACTTCTAAAGATAAATAGTCTAACGCTAAGTGATTATTAAAGCGTTTTATTACATTTTCTATTTTTAAAATCATTTTTATCACCTCTGAGGTTATTATAAATAAATAGAAGATTTTTTAGTAGTTACATTTGTCATTTATTTTTCAAAGAACTTTAAACAATCCTAGAATTCTTATTTTAGATGAGGCAACATCTTCTTTAGACTCTGTTTCAGAAATGTATATACAAAAAGCTTTAGTTCCATTATTAAAAGGTAGAACTAGCATAGTAATTGCTCATAGATTATCTACAGTTTTATCAGCAGATAATATTTTGGTTTTTGAAGATGGGAGAGTAGTCCAAAGTGGAAAGCATGAAGATTTGCTGGTGGAAGGTGGACTTTATAAGAAATTATATGATACTCAATTCAAAAAATCTTAAAGTTATAAATTTGACTTAAAAAACCTTTTTATTTATAATTTCTTTAGTATTAAACTTTATAAGGAGAAGTAACTAATGACAAATTTGAGTTTTATTTATAATCGAAAAAGTGTAAGACAGTTTAAAGATATACCAGTTAAAAAGGATGATATATTAGAGATAATAAAAGCTGGAACCTATGCACCATCTCCAAAGCATCAACAAAACTGGCACTTTGTTGTATTACAAAATAAAGAAGTAATAGGTGAAATGGCAAAAATAGTGACTGAAAGTCATAAAAAAATTGGACAACTTGCAAAAAACGAAAAAGATTTCAAAAAACATATGAGTGTGATAAATTATTATACATGCTTTAAGGATGCACCTGTAGTTATATTAGTATACGGCAGTGAATATAAAATGATAGAATATAGTATATTGAAAGAAAATAATGCACCAAAAGAAATTTTAGATATATTATTATCACCACAATCAGCAGCTCAAGGAATAGGAGCAGCAGTAGAAAATATATTGTTAGCAGCAACAGAAATGGGATATGGAAGTTGCTACATGACAGGACCTACACATGCAAAAAGTGATATAGAGAATTTAATTGATTTTAAGAAAGAAGGATATGAACTTATGTCTATGATTGCCTTGGGGGTAGCTGAGGATAATACGCCAAAACAGCCTTCTCGTAAGCCATTAGAAGAAGTTATAACATTTATAGACTAGTGATAAAGAGTGTTTTATTAGAAATAGTAAATATAAACCAATAAATAGTCTTTATAATAAACCTCCTCTTATGTAAAGTTAATAACCTTACATGAGAGGAGGTTTATTTTTTTATTAACTAAAAAGAAGATAACATTATCACCATAATAAATAAAATTATTAATACTAAGATATTGGCATGTTTTTAATAAGTTTTATTATATAGCTTAGTGTATAGAAGTCTCTATCTACTTCAGCAGTGATAAAATTCAAGCCTTTAATTAATGTTTCTTCATCAAAATTTTCTAAAAGAATCATAATGTTTAAATAATTAAGTGCTCCTTCTTTTGTATCTAGAAGCCTTGAAGATTTTATATATTTATTGCTGAAGGTAGCAAAAGCTGCATTTTTAAGATCTTCACTTATTTCTATTGTAGGCATTTCATCAAAAATTCTTATTTCAGGATTATTAATATTTAAATTTTTAGCTTTACTTATATCTGTTGATACAAATATAGTATTTACAAATTTTGCATCCTTAAAGTCAACATCTTGTAATTTAACAGAATCAAATATGGTGTTTTCAAAGATTGCATTTTTAAAGTTACTCTTTCTAAAGTTTGTTCCTATAAATTCAGACCATTTAAAACTACATTTCATAAAGCTAGATGATTTAAAGTGTGCTCCTCTAAAATTTACATAATCAAAGTTTGAACCAGCAAAATTACAATTATAGCAATTGCTTCCTTCAAGATTTTGATACATAAAGTTTTTATCTTTCTTTTCTATATTATTATAATGAAAATTTCTTTTTGTTCTTTGGTTTACAGCCATTATTGCCTCCATCTAAATCCATTTGGATATCATAAAATTTATTTTATTTTTGTTTAGCATATTTAATATTAACATATTGTTGAGATTATTACTAATTAATATAAACATATATTTTTTTACCCCTGGGGTCCAAATAATTTCCAGTTAGAATATAATTTGCACAATATGATGCAATTAATAATCTTTTGTATATTAATAAATTGTTGTATTCTTATATTGTGAAAACGATAACCCAATAAATTTAAAATAGGAGGTGTACTTATGAGAGAACTTAATATTATCAATGATTTGATAGAAGCTAATGGATATTTAACTATAGAATATTTCATTGATAAATATTCTGTTTCCAAAAGGACACTACAAAATGACTTTTCATACTTAACAAATATTTCATTAGAAAAAGGTTTTATACTAATGAAAAAAAGAGGAAAAGGATATCTTATAGAGATAACAAACGAAGAAAAGTTAAAAAGTTTTATTAAAGATTTAAATAGAATGGATAATAAACCAAAAGTAACTGTAGAAAATATATCAGCATATATAGCATTAAAGGAAAGTTACATAACAATTGAAGAGATAGTTGAAGAATTTAATAGCAGTAAGTCTTTAATAAACAAATTTAAGGTAGATGTTGATAATTATCTAAAGGAATATAATCTTACAGTAGAAAGAAAGGCTCACTATGGAGTAAAAATTAATGAATATTTAGAACAAAGAAAAGATTTAATTGTTAATCTTTATTTAAAAGAAAATGAAGTTATTAGGAAATATATTGATAAAAGTATTGGTCAGGAATTTACGTATATAAAAAAAGCATTAATTGATGAAATAAAGAAAGAAAATTTAATAATCGATTATTCAGAACTAAAGGAAATATTAGCTTGGTTAAAAATAACCATATATATTAATTTGAAATATAAGAAGTTACTAATAAAAGATAAACAGAATAATTTAGAGCTTGCCATGAAAGAAAAATATAATGTAGGATTTTCTGAAGAAGATAAAAAAGAACTTTATAAACTGATAAACATGAAGACTAAAAAAGAAAAAGAAGACTTTGAAGATTTAAAACAGTTACCATCTGATATATGTGAATTTTTGCAAGAGCTAGATGAAAAAAATAACACATCATTTAATAAGGATGAAGATTTTAAAAGATTGCTAACACTTCATATAAATTCACTAATAAACAGACTTAAATTTAAAGTGGCTTATACTAACCCAATTGTAGATGAACTATCTATAAAGTATGCTTCAATATTTAATATGGCAATTTCATTTGGAGAAATGCTAGAAAGAAAATATGGAATTAAACCAACACGAGATGAAATAGGCTTCATAACTACTCATTTTGCGGTGCATATGGAAAAAGAATTTACAAATAAGCTTAAGAAATATAATAAAATTGCAATTGTCTGTTCATCAGGAGGGGGAAGCGCGTATTTAACTAAACTCAAGTTAAGCAGTTTATTTAATATATCTAAAATAGAGACATTTTCAATAGTTCAATTAAAAGAACTAGAAGAATATAATCCAGATATCATATTTGCTACTATTGAGATTACCTCAAATCTTCAAGTGCCTTTAATATATATCAAAGAACTTTTAGATGATTATGATATTTTGAAAATAAAGCAATTAGTAAGTTTAGATAAAATAGATAAGGTATTTATAAGTAAAACTAAAGATTATTATATTAAACGCTTTTTTAATCCAAGTTACTTTATTATATCTGAAAATGAAAAAGATTATATAAAGACTATAGAAAGTATGGCTAAGAAAATTGAAGAAGATGGTGTTGGAGGAAAAAACTATACTGATTTAGTTTTAAGGAGAGAATCTTTTTCTTCAACAGTTTATTTAAATGGGGTTGCAATACCCCATCCAATTGAAATGATAGGAAATAAAGATATAGTTTTTATAAATATATTAAAGAATCCAATTAAATTTAATAACAAAAAAATAAATGTAATATTTATGGTTTCTCTTCAAAAAGAAAATTTAGAGTTACATAAAGAAATTACAAGAGATTTATTTGAAATTATGAATGATAAAAAAATGATACAAGATATATTGAAAGTAAATAGCTTCAAGGAGTTTATAGCATTAATAAGCAAAAAGATGTAGGAGGTGATACACATTTGGATATAGATTTATTAAAAAGAATATGTGAGGTAGATTCAATAGCATCTAATGAACAAGAGATTAGAGATATACTTTCAAAAAATATTATAGGAGAAATATCTTATGATGGAATTGGAAGCATGATTGTAAATCACAAAGGAAATGGTCCTAAATTAATGTTTTGTGCACATATGGATGAAGTTGGCTTTATGGTAAAGAGTATTAGTGACATTGGTATGATAAATGTAATTTGCATTGGTGGAGTTAAAGATTCTGCAAAATCTTTTCAAAAGGTTATCATTACTAATGATGATGGAGTTAAAATTAAAGGTTTAATGAATTGCTCTTTTGATGAAAATCATAAGGTAAAAGACCTTTATGTTGATATTGGATTAAGCAGTAGAGAAGAAGTTTTAGATTTAGGAATAAATGTAGGGGATATGGTTACTTTTGATAGCAAAAGTGAAATGATAAATAAAAATATACTAATGGCAAAAGCTTTAGATGATAGAGTTGGGTGTTATGTTTTAAAGGAGGTAGATAAAAAACTAAAGGATATTAATCATGAAAATGATATATATTTATGTTTTACAAGTTCAGAAGAAGTTGGTACAAGAGGTGGAAAGTGTTGTGCAGATAAAATAAATCCAGATATTATATTTGCAATTGATGTAGCTTGTGCACCAGATTTAGTCAGAAATTATACTAATCAACGCCAGATATCAAAGGGGTGTATGATAGTTCATTATGATAAAACAATGATACCAAATAAAAAATTACTTAGATGGATCAAAAAAATGGCAAAGGATAATAATATTGATTTTCAATGTGATATGTTTAGTGGTGGCGGTACAGATGCAGCTCAAGCACATTTAAGTAATGGAGGGAAACTTAGCATTGTACTTGGAATACCTTTAAGATATTGCCATGGAAGTTATTCAATGACTGATTTAAGGGATGTTGAAGGTTTAATAAATTTAATCATATATATAATAGAAGCTTTTACCAAAGAAGAATATAGCAATATTTCAAGTTACGAATAGGAGGGGTAAAGATGAGTGAATTAGAAATGCAAATATTACAAATTATATCAGCAGCAGGAGATAGTAAAGCAAAGGCATTCCAAGCTTTTCAGAAAATCCAGGAGTCTGACTACGAAGGAGCAAGAGCTCTTTTAAAGGAAGCAAGAGATATCGATCTTGAGGCTCATAAAGCTCAGACTGAATTAATTAGAAAGGAGCTTTCACAAGATGATGGAGAAAAATTACCAGTAAGTTTACTTATGGTACATGCTCAAGATCATTATATGTCTTCACAACTTGTGAGAGATCTTATAGAAAAAATAATAGATGTATTTGAATCTAAGGAGGTTAAAAAATGAGAATAGTATTATGTTGCGCAGGTGGTTTTTCAACTACAATGTTAATGGACAGTATGAAAAAAACAGTAAGGGCAAGTAAAAAGTTAAATGAAGAGGATTTTGAATTTGTAGCAATTCCAGTAGATTTGTTAGAACATGAGGCAGATAATTGTGATGTAGTTGTGGTTGGGCCACAAATTGCACACAAACTAGATTATATCAAAAAGATTATTGATCCAAAAAAAATTCCGTATACAGTCATAGACCAAGATACTTACGGGAAAATGGATGGAGCAACAGCATTTAAGATGGCCTTACTTGCTTATAGAAAAGCTCAACTGGATAATAAACAATAATTTAATAAATAATAAAAGGGGAGAAAATTATGTTTAAAGCATTTGAAGCATTTATGAACAAATATCTAACTCCAATAGCAAGAAAAATGGATAAGCAACCACATCTAAATGCAATTAAAAAATCAATGGTAGCAATGACTCCGATATTAATTATAGGTAGCTTATGTTTGATTCCAGAAGCAATTGCTAATATGATTGGTGTAGAAACAGGTATAGGTAAATTCATAGTAAACAATATGGACAATTTCTACTTACCATTTTATCTTACAATAGGTATGATGGGCCTATATGTCTGTTTATGTATTACTTATTTCTTAGGTGAGCATTATAAATTATACGTTCCAGGATGTATGGTTTTAGGTGCCGTTGGATTTCTTTTACTTACATTTACTTTCACTGAAGATGGAGGTATGAGTATAAAGTATCTAGGAACTAAAGGGTTATTTATGGCAATGCTCTCAGGTATTATAGCAGTTCAATTATATCATTGGTGTAAGAAGAAAAACTTCACAATACGTATGCCAGAAAATGTACCAGATTTTGTTTCAAGATCTTTTGAATTAATACCAACAACAGTAATTATAGTTGGAGTTTTTGCAGCAATCAGATTTACTAGTTTAGCAATTTTTGATGTATTACCTCCAGAAGTTTTAACAAGATTCTTAGCACCATTAGTTGGATCATTAGATAATCCATTTGTATTCGTATTCATTACTTTTCTTAGTTGTTTATTATTCTTTTTCGGAATACATCCATCAGTATTATCACCAATTACAGCACCAATAGCAGCTCAATTTTTAGCAGAAAATATTGAAGCTATGGCTAGTGGGCAAGCATTACCTCACTTTTATACAGGAGGTATGACTAGTGCTTTTGCAAACTTCACAGGTACAGGAGTTACCTTTGGTTTAGTATTTTGGTTCTTATTATCAAAAAACAAAGCATATAAACGTGTAGGACAAGTATCTATAATACCAGCTTTATTTGGTATAAATGAACCTATATTATTTGGAGCACCAATAGTACTTAATCCAACATTTTTCTTACCATATGTTATAGGTGGTACTATTTTAGGAACATTCCCAGCATTTTTAATGTGGGCTGGAATTTTAGCAAAACCATTTTTTAACCCTCCATATGTTGGAGTATTTTTAGAAGGCTTTTTAGTTAATGGAGACTGGGTAACAATAGTTGTAAATGCATTACAAATGATAGGATCAGTACTAATATGGTATCCATTCTTCAAGTTATATGAAAAACAAGAAACAGTAAGAGATTCAGTAGAAGAATCAAAAATATCAGAAGAAGATCAAGCACTTTTAGATGACTTAGATTTTTAAAAATAAAGGGGAAGTTAAGCTTCCCCTTTAAGATTAGAGGAGGATATTATGGCTAAACATATTAATAAAATAAAAGAGCTTCTTAATATACTAAATATTGATGCAGCTTTAATAAAATCCAAAACAATTAAGAAGTATTTAGATACTGTGACTGGGAGTGGGATACATCTCTTTATAACAAAAGATAAATCATACGCTATATTGGATGGAAGATATGTAGAGGAAGTAAAAGAAAAAGAAAGTGATTTTGAAATAATAGAAAACACACCAGCAAAATCTCAAAAGTCACATTTTGATATTATAAATAATATTATGAATGAACATAATTATAAGGTTTTAGGGATAGAAGCTAGCGCATATTCAATAACTGATTATGAAAAACTTAAGAACTATAACTTTAGTGTATTTCTTATTGAAGAAGAACTTAATGAGGTAAGAATTTTAAAAGATAAACATGAAATAGATGTAATAAAAAAGGCTTGTAAAATTACAGATGATATATTTTCCAAGGTTTTAAAGCATATTAAGGTTGGAGTTAGTGAAAGAGAAATCAATGCATGGATACAATATTACTCATTAATTTCAGGTGCTAATAAAATGTCTTTTGATACAATTGTTACATCAGGCCCTAGGACTGCACTTCCTCATGGAAGGCCTACAGATAGAAAAATAAATTCTAATGAACCAATAATGATAGACTTTGGAATAGAGTATGAGAACTACCAATCTGATATGACTAGAATGATATTTATAGGAGAACCAAGTGAGGAAATAAAAAACATATATGAAACTGTTAAGAGAGCTCAAAAGGCTGGGGTAGATGCAATTAAGACAGGTGCTTTATCTAGAGATGTAGATAAGGTAGCAAGAGATATAATTATTAATGCAGGGTATGGTGAATACTACAATCATGGACTTGGTCATGGAATAGGAATTGGGGATGGAGCAGAGCAACCATATTTAAATCAAAGTTCTAATGTTATCTTAAAAGACAATATGATAATGTCATGCGAACCAGGAATATATATACCGGGTTTAGGGGGAGTACGTATAGAGGATGATGTTTTAATTAAAGATGGGATAGGGGTTCCACTTAATAATACAACTAAAGAAATGATAATTTTGGAGGAATAATATGAAGCATAATTTTGATGAAGAAAATAATCGTCTAAATACATATTGTACTCAATGGGACTATATTCAAGATCGTTTTAATAAAAAGGATTTAATTCCTTTTTCTATATCAGATACTGATTTTAAGGTGCCATTACCAGTGTACCAAAAATTAAATAAAGTGTTAGAACATCAGATTTATGGATATTCTAGGTGGAATCATGATGACTTTAAGGGAGCTATAGCCAACCATTATATAAAAAAATTTAATTGTGATGTAAATCTAGATTGGATATTATACAGCCCTTCAGTTATGTATTCAGTAGCAGTATTAATTAGGATGTTATGCAAAGAAGGAGAAAAAATAGCAACATTTAATCCTATGTATGATGCATTTTTTAATGTCATTGAAGAAAATAAAAGGACATTAGTAAAAATTCAATTATATAATGATAATGGAAACTTTTATTTTAGTATAGATGAATTTGAAAATAAAATTAAAACTTGCAAGGTTTTATTATTATGTTCACCTCATAATCCAACAGGAAGAGTGTGGAAAGAAAATGAATTAAGCATTATAATAAATCTTTGTAAGAAATATAATGTAAAGATAATTAGTGATGAAATTCATAGTGATATAGTTTTTAAAGGAAATAAACATACACCTATTATTTCATATTTAAATGAATATAATGATATATATTTAGTATCATCAGGAAGCAAAACATTCAATTATCCAGGCTTAATTGGATCTTACGCAATAATTCCAGATAAAAAAATATATGAACAATTTATCAAACAAACAAGAAGTAAAGACTTCTTGAATTCAGTAAGTATTCTTGGAATGTATGCTACAATGATTTCATATAATGAATGTGATTATTATGTAAAAGATCTTATTGAATATGTAGATAAAAACATGGAATATGTTAAGAATTTTATAGAAGAAAACTTTAAAGATATAGTTTTTACAAAACCAGAAGGCACATATTTAGCCTGGATAGATTGCAGAAAAGTTCCTTTTTCCAGTGATGAAATTCAAGAGGCTTTAGTAAATGTTGGTGGAATTGGAATAATGAAGGGCGAAGTTTATGGAGGAGAAAAATACCTTCGTTTAAATTGTGGATGTACACTATCTAAGCTTAAAATTGGAATGGAAAGATTCAAAAAGAGTTTTGATTATCTTTATAATTCTTACAAACAATAACAGTAAAGATTAATTGAAATGGTATAATTAAATTTTAGCTCCTTGATTATATTTTTGTATATAGTCAAGGAGCTTTTTGTACAAAACTTAATATTACTCAGCATAATAAATTAATATAGAAATCAATTAAATGTTATATTAATTATAATAAAATGGAATCATAGATATATTGATGCTTAATATAAGATTAAGTTATTTTATAGGTTTAAAATAATTCACTTAAATTGTTGGGAAATAGTGTATAATTTATTTGTATTAATAATTTATAAGGAGACATAAAATTAAAATGAAAAAATATAAACGAATGATTTGGCTTAGTACACTTTTATCTATAATAACTAATCCAATATTTGTACTTGTATATTGGATATCATTGTATGAATTATATACTTTATGCAGGTTTGGAAGAGTTGATTATAATATTACAATTTTAATTATATGTATGTTATTCTTTTTGGCTTGCATTATATATTTAATAATTGCTGTTAAAAAGAAACCTATTCTTTCTCAACAGTATCCTATAGATGATGATACATTTATTTATATTAGTGAAAATAAATGGTGTAAATTTTCTTTTAAAACTATATGGACATATATAGCTATAGTTATTATGGTTATTACAACCATATTTTATGGAGTCAAAATATATAGTAGTGCAACAAACTTTAGAGGGAAGCTTTCATGGGTTTTACATGATTTAGGCCACAAAAAAGAAATAAAACTTGAACATAATAATATATATGAAGATGGTATAGAAGGATTATTCAATGATATTAATAACAAGATTAATATGCCCAAAACTTTATATATTTCTGAGTACTTTAGTCTCGATTTTGAGACAGATGGAGAAATTACTTCTTTTTATGGATTTTTTTATGGGAAAAATGATAAAGATGAATTAGAAAGTTACTTAATTTCTTATGATATTAATAAATCTAAAAAGATTGATATATATTTAAATGGTTATATTAATGCAGATTTTAATGAAGATAAGCTTTTAGAACCATTAATTAACACAATGAAAGTTATTCCCATTAAGGAAACGGTAAGTAATTGGAATGAAAATCAATATGGTATTCTTTATTATGGAAAGAGAAGTTTTGGTTTTAACAAAGAAGGAATTATTTATATAGATTCGGAAGGAAATACAAAGCTACCAGAAGAAATATCTTCTGAAATAATAGGCTATACAGTTTCAGTATATGTACCAGGAAAAGAGGATATATACATTCCCGTTAGATATAACTTAGTAGAAGACTTAAATAATATAAAAAACGATAATCTAAATAAAACTGAAAATAGAAAACCATCAAGTACAGAAAATAGTGAAGATAAAGAATTCTATTTATCTGACAGTATTCGGTATAAATTAAGAGTTGTTGGAGCAGCAGCAGGGAGTAGATTTTATTCTTTAGAAGCAACTAAAAACGGGGGATCTACATGGGATATTATAAATGAAGATCCATTTATGGGAAGAGGTGGAGGAGCATCAGGATTAACCTTTATATATGAAAATCTTGGATTTATAGCTTTATCTCATAGCGGCGGTAGCTATGCTGAATTATATCGTTCTGAAGATGGAGGAATATCTTTTGAAGTAATAGATATTCCTAAAATAGATGTAACTCTTAATAATGGCAGTGCTATATCTCCATTTGATTTTCCTGAGATGCCTTATGAAGAAAATGGAGTTCTTAATTTGTTAGTTGGGCAAGGCTCTGATGGAGATTATAATGGGAACTCTAGTGCATTATATCAATCAAAAGATAAGGGAGTAACATGGGAGTATATTGAAGAAGTTAAGAAGGAGAGAGAATAAGTATAAAATATAGCAGCTTTTAAATGAAATGGTATAATGTCAATAAAATATAAATTTTGTGGAGGAGAAATATGCTTACAATTGGTTATATAGGAAATGGGAAAAGTACTAATAGATATCATTTGCCATTTGTTTTACAAAGAAAAAATATAAATATAAAGACAATATATCAAAGAAATCCTAAAAATGAATCTTGGGATAGAATAAATGAAGTAAATTATACATCAGATGTAGATGAATTATTAAATGATAAGGATATACAATTAATAGTAGTTTGTACAAGACAAGATAGTCATTATGATTATGCAAAATTAGTATTAGAGCATAATAAACATTGTTTAGTTGAAAAGCCATTTATGAAAACTTATGATGAAGCAAAAGAAATATTTGATTTAGCAAAGGAAAAAGGTCTAATAATTCAAGCATATCAAAATAGAAGATTTGATAGTGACTTTTTAACGGTACAAAAGGTAATAGAAGAAGGAAAACTTGGAGAATTACTAGAACTTGAAATGCATTTTGATTATTATCGCCCAGAGGTACCAGAATCAACTAATAGTTTTTCACCATATGATTCATATTTGTATGGTCATGCTTGTCATACATTAGATCAAGTTATAAGCTATTTCGGTGAGCCTGATAAAATTAATTATGATGTTAGACAATTATTAGGAACAGGCAGAATGAACGATTATTTTGATTTAGATTTATATTATGGGCAATTAAAAATATCTGTAAAATCTAGTTATTTTAGAATAAAAGAAAGACCTAGTTTTGTTTTATATGGGAAAAAAGGATGTTTTGTAAAAGAAACTAAGGATCGTCAAGAAGAGCATTTAAAGATGTTTTATATGCCAACAAATAAGGACTTTGGAGTAGATTCTTTTAATCATTATGGAACATTAACATATATAGATGATGAAGGAACAATTCATGAGGAAAAAGTTAAATCTGTTAAAGGTGATTATGGAAGAGTATATGATGATTTATATGAAGCAATAGTAAATAATAAAAATAAAACTATAACAGATGAACAAACACTACTACAATTAAGGATATTGGAAGAAGGAATAAAGAATTTAAAGTAAGATAATCATTGTAGAGAGAGAGTTAAATTTATTATATTAAATATATTTTGACTTTAAATTTAATAGTATTGGTCTAGATGAATATGCTTATATTTTGATTTAGTACTATAAAGTTATGAAACTAATAGGGCGGTGTATTGGTATATGAAAGTTACATTAATTACTGGAGCTGCAAAGGGAATAGGATACCACTTAGCAAAAGGTTTTGCTGATAAAGGCTATAAAGTAATTGCAATTGATATTTTAGATGTTAAATACAATGATGAAAACATTGATTTTTATAGAGCTGATTTAAAAAATGAAAGTGAAGTAAAAGATGTTTTTTCTAAGGCTATTGAAAGATATGGGTCTATTCATATATTGATAAATAATGGAGCAATAAGCTCATATAGTAAATCTATATTTGATATAAATGTAGGAGAATTTGATAATGTTATAAATACCAATTTAAGAGGTAGCTTTATTTGTTGTAAAGAATTTGTAAAAGCAAATAAGGGAGAGAATTTTGGGCGAATTATAAATATAGCTTCAACTAGATATAATCAAAATGAAGCTGATTGGGAAGCATACGGAGCCTCAAAAGGTGGAATTGTTTCATTAACAAATAGTCTAGTTATATCTTTATCAAATACACCTATAACTGTAAATACTATAAGTCCAGGATGGATACAAGTAGATAATTATGAATACCTTAGAGAAATAGATCATAAGCAGCATCCATCAGGAAGGGTAGGAAAGCCAAGTGATATATTAAGAACGTGTTTATTTTTATGTGAAGAAGATAGTGATTTTATAAATGGTGCCAATATAATTGTAGATGGCGGAATGACTAAAAAGATGATCTATGAAGAATAATTGTAATAAATTGCGAAGCATTTTTCAGTTCACAGTTCACAAGGCACAGTGCACAGTTGTTTTAATTTTTTCATTCTTTCATTTATAAATTGCTTTGCAATTTATATCATAACCTGTTCCCTGTTACTTTATTCCAAAAACTGTGAACTGTGAACTGTGCGCTGTGAACTATATAAATTGCTTCGCAATTTAAAACTATTGTGCTATAGGTACTTTTCTGTATTATAAAATTTCTAATATTTCAACAGTATATTTGTCTTCAGGAGCAGCAACTTCAACAATGTCTCCAACTTTTCTGCCTTTTAGAGCTAAGCCTAAATCTGACTCTATGCTTATGCACATATTTTCAGGGTCTGAGTCCATAACAGTAACTAAAGTTATAACATCTTCAAAATCATCTTCAACAAATTTAATTTTAGCTTTACTATTAATTCCTAAAGCACATTTATCAAATTTTTCATCATCTACAACAGTTGCTGTTGAAATCATATTTAATAAGTATTGGATTCTATTATCATTTTCTCTATAATTTGCACAAGCTTCCTTATATTCAGCATTTTCTGATCTATCTCCATGTGCAGCTGCTATTGCCTTTTCCTTTGCAATTTCAGCTCTTTTCACTGTCATTCTATATTCTAATTCTTCTCTTAGCTTTTTTATGTTTTCCTCAGTTAATGTATTATTCATA
This sequence comes from Clostridium sp. C8, assembly GCF_001010885.1. Lineage (NCBI taxonomy): Bacteria > Bacillati > Bacillota > Clostridia > Eubacteriales > Clostridiaceae > Clostridium > Clostridium sp. C8. Next base: position 59,822 of record NZ_LBMX01000040.1, read on the forward strand.
AAATTACCCCCCTCAAAAGATATCATGCTAATATTATATAATATATATGTAAAAAGAAAAGATTATTTATAAAAAAAGAAATATTGATACAAACTATAATTAAGACTTTTTTGCAAGAAGCAAATATATAATATAATGTACGAATAAATTAAAATTATGGGAGGTATAAATGTGTTCGAATTAAAGGGGAAAATTGCAGTTGTTACGGGAGCTTCAAGTGGGCTTGGAAAGGATGCAGCAATTGCATATGCTAAAGAAGGGGCTAATGTATGTTTATTAGCAAGAAGAGCTGAGAAAATAGAGGACTTAGCTAAAGAAATTGAAAGTTTAGGAGTAAAGGCTATTGCTCTTAAATGTGATGTTACTAAGGAAGAAGAAATTAAAACAGCAGTAGAAGCTATTATTAATAGGTTTGGAAGAATTGATATTTTACTGAATAATGCAGGAATAGCTGTACGTGGTGGTGTAGATACTCTTAGTGAAGAAGATTGGGATAAGAGTATGGATACTAATGTAAAAGGTATTTATTTAGTTAGTAAGTATGTTATTCCAATTATGAAAAATCAAAATTACGGTAAAGTAGTTAATATAAGTTCTATTAATGCGTTATTAGCAGATAAAAGTGATATATTTATTAGACACTCTTATAATGCATCTAAAGCAGCCGTTTTAGGATTATCAAAAGGTATGGCTGCATCTTATGCGAAATTTGGAATAACAGTAAATTCTATCTGTCCAGGTTTATTTGAATCAGAAATGACAGAAGATACATTATTTAAATCTCAAGAATTTTTAAAGAGCTATAATATGCTTTGTCCAGCATCTAGACCTGCTAAAAAGGGTGAATTAAATGGAACTATTTTATATTTTTCTTCTGACGCATCCAGTTATGTTACAGGACAACATATTGTGGTAGATGGAGGATTATCAATAGTTTAAAGTAGATAAAGATTTACCTCTAACTATTTTTCTTTGCAAAATATAAGAAGGGCGATTAATCGCCCTATATTTTCGTAATTTATCTTAGAATATTCTTTTGCAGTTGAGGAATGAAAAAAGAGAAGTTCGTTCAACAGAAGAACCCCATTTCTTATCATAAATACAGCTTATATCATCACCAATTAACTTTGCAGCTTTATATACTCCAGGTACATCGTAGTAAGACGCAACAACATAAAATATATTACTGATAGAATTATCCTGATAAAGTTGTAATCCTGCATAATATCTAGGATATTCCTTTAGAAGATATCTATTTAATGATTTACTAAAATCTATATAAGAAGATTCAAGTCCAGGTCTAACGACAATTCTATTTACATTATAGAAGAATTTTGTTGTTTTCATATTAAGCACCTCTTGAATAAAGTTGTTTTATTATAATTTATAATATGTAAAATGTTTGCTTAAAGTTCTTATTAGTTGAAATTTTATGTAACTATCTTCATTATTATAATAAATATATTTATTATAAATTTATTATAATAAGATAATATTATTAAAGAAATATCAATGGTATATACAATACTTGAAAATAATAAAGCTTATAGTATTAGGAAGGAGTTTGAGATGAAAAAGTTATTAGTGGTTATGTTTCAGTCACAATTTAGAAATGTAGAGATAGTAGTTGATGGAAGTCTTTGTGCTAGCTTTAATGAATCATTACATGAAAAGACTTTAGATGTAATAGAAGGATTACAGGGTAAGGTAGTAAATAGATAAATATAATGTTATAAAAATGACTAGTAAACTTATTAATTAGATAAGGGTATTAGTCATTTTTTAAAATATTTTATTACTATATGGGACAGTTAATCTTATAAATGAATACTATAAATACGAAAGGAGTTGGTTAAAAAGTGACTTTAGAAAGAATTGATTACTATAGAGACTTACAACCTTTATATGATCAATGTAAAAAAAATTTATATTATCATAGTATTCTAACAATGACAGATGGGAGTGTGGTGGATGGAATAATTGAAGATGTTGATAATGATAGTATTGTGGTTCTAGTGGGCGAAGATGTTATGGAGCAAGATGATAATGAACATAACAATCAACAAAGAGATTTCTATAGACGTCCTAGAAGGAGATATAGGCGTTTTAGGAGAAGAAGATTTCCTCTTGGTAATTTAGCAGCATTATCATTATTAGCATATCCTTTCTATGCACCTCCATATCCATACTATCCTTATTACTAGATAAAATACTTATTGGATAAAGGCTCTTGAAGGATTATTAATTAATAGTAAAAGGACTAATAATAACTGGAAGTTATCTTTTGTAAGATGATATCTCCAGTTATTATTTTGTAAAAAATCACTCCTCAAAATAATCTTTTACAAAACTTAAGGTTTCGTAAGAAATTTTTATAAGAGTTGTAAGGTGTGTAATTTAAAATTAGCACCATAAGGTTAGAAGAGGAGTGCGAAATATGAAAAGGAAATTAAAGAGATTTCTAATATTTATTTTAATAAGTTTTGGAGTGTTATATTTATCAAAAAATGATATTTTATCTATAAAGGATTTACTTTTTGATGGAAATAATATTAATACAAATAATTATGCTAATACAAATGATTATTTACTATTAGTAAATAAAAATTATGGGTTAAGTAAAAATTATAAACCTGAAAATTTAACTATTCCTAATATAAAATTTACCAATTTAGTAAATAATGAAGAAAAGCATGTTTCAGAAGTTATTATTAAACCATTAGAAAACTTAGTGAATGAAGCTAAGAATGAAGGTATAATATTATTAGGTAATTCTGGATATAGGTCATATAACTCACAAAAGAATCTTTTTAATAATAGAGTAAAATCTCAAGGATTAGAAAATGCTGAATCATATGTAGCTAAACCAGGATTCAGTGAGCATCAAACTGGGTTATGTATTGATATTACAAATGAAAATGAATTTTTAATTCAAGGAACTAAAGAAGGAGATTGGCTTGAAAATAATTGTCATAGATTTGGATTTATTATAAGATATCCTTTAGGAAAGGAAGATATAACAGGGATTGAGTATGAGCCTTGGCACATAAGATATGTAGGGGAAGAGGCTGCTAAATATATATATGAAAATAAAATTACTTTAGAGGAATATTTAGAAAAGTAATTATTTAATATGGAGGATAAATGAATAATAATATTTTAGTAATAGATGATGAAAAGGAAATAAGAGATTTATTAGAAATAAATCTTAAGAATGAAGGTTATGAAGTTTTTAAAGCAAGTAGTGGAGAAATAGCTTTAGAAATATTAGATAAAGAGGAAATTCATTTAATGGTTCTAGATATAATGATGCCAGGAATGGATGGGTTAGAAGTTTGTAGGAAAGTAAGGCAAAAGTATAATATACCAATACTTATGTTAAGCGCTAAAACAGAAGATATGGATAAAATACAAGGAATTATGACAGGTGCTGATGATTATGTATGTAAGCCATTTAATCATTTAGAACTTACAGTTAGGATAAAAGCATTGCTTAGACGAGCATACTTTTTAAATACTAAGATTCAAAACTTGGAGAATATAATAAGAATCGAATCAATGGTTATAGATAAAAGTAAGCATAAGGTAACAATAGATGATAATGAAGTATCTTTAACAGCAAGAGAATTTGAAATTTTATATTTATTAGCAATAAATAGGGGAAGGGTTTTTAGTACAGAAGAAATATTTGAAAAGGTATGGAAAGAAAGATATTATCAATCTAACAATACTGTAATGGTACATATGAGTAGGCTTAGAGATAAGTTAGAGCAATATATGGAAGGAAATAAAATAATTCACACTGTATGGGGAGTTGGTTATAAAATTGAAAAATAATAAGATATATAGAGTAATACTATCTTCAGTAGCTGATATAATAATTTCTTTAATCCTAACTGCCTTAACGTTTTTTATCTTGAAAATAATATTAAATTATCTATATAAAAATACTGAATATGAATTTGTACAATATATTTGGGCCTTTTGGAGGTTTATAAAGTATAGGGTTTTTGATGGATTTATAGCTATAATCATAGGAGTGTCAATATTTATAATTTTTTATTTATTAATAACGTATAAAAAAACTAAAAGTTTAGTAGACATAATAGAGCAGACTGAAATAATAGCCAAAGGAGACTTAGATAAGTCAATAGAAGTTAATTTTAAAGGAGATATGAAAGTATTAGCGGAAAATATAAATAGTATTTCAACTAAGTTAAAAAATAGAACTGTAGAAGAAAGAATAGCACAAAAAACTAAAAACGACTTAATAACAAATGTTTCACACGACTTAAGAACACCATTAACTTCAATAATGGGATATTTAGAGATTATAGATAGTGATAAATATGGAGATGAGCTCAGGCTTAGATATTATGCTAATATAGCATATGAAAAGTCAAAAAGCTTAAATTTACTTATAAACGATTTGTTTGAACTTACTAAAATGCAAAATAATACCATTAAACTAGATAAAAGTGATATTAATTTAGTTGAGCTGTTAGGTCAAGCGGTGGCTTATTTTGAGTGGCAATTTAAAAATTCAAATATGGAATCAAGAGTTGACTTTTCAAATGATAAGTTAATAGTTAATGCAGATGGAGAAAAATTAGTTAGAGCATTTGAAAACTTGCTTACTAATGCAATTAAATATGGTCATGATGGACATTATGTTGATATAGTTACAATGGCTGAAAAAGAGATGGCTATAATTCAAATTATAAATTATGGGCAATCTATACCATCAGTAGAGTTACCTTATATATTTGATAGATTTTATAGAATAGAAAAATCAAGAAATAGTAATATAGGAGGCTCTGGATTAGGCTTATCAATAACAAAAAATATTATAGAGCTTCATAATGGAACTATATCTGCATATAGTGATGATTATAAAACTATATTTGAAGTTAGATTACCAACAAAAGTACAAGAGGTATAAGGATGGAGGACAATATGAAAGATAATAATAAAATAAATAAGTTAACTAATATACTATTTATAATTTATTTGATTGCATTATTTTGGATTATAGTATTTAAATTTAATGTACAATTACCTCCTTTAAGAAATATGAGAAGTATAAACTTAATTCCATTTAGTGAACCTTTAATATTAAATGGTAAACTTGCTTTTAGCGAAATTATTATGAATATAGTAATTTTTGTACCGTTTGGTATATATGCAGGAATTTTGTTTAAAAGATGGAGTACTGCAAAGAAAATTTTCTTGTTTTTCTTAATTAGTTTGATATGTGAAGTATTTCAATTTATATTGAATGTTGGGGCTTCTGATATTACGGATATAATTAACAACACTTTAGGTGGAATAATTGGAGTATTGATATATATAGGTATTGAAAAAATATTGAAAAACAGTGTTAAGGTAGACAAAGTTATAAATGTAATCGCAACAATAGGAACTATCTTAATGATTCTATTTTTATTAATACTAAAGATGAACAAACTATGGATATTTAGAAAATAAAACTGTATATATTACTAATAAATCACCCAAAAATCCTAGCAATAATTTGCTAGGATTTTTAATACAACAAACTATATAATTTATAGCTTGTAAAAAGTTTCATATTTTCATATTTTTATAAATTTACTTTTGATAAATTGAGATTTTAAATACCTTTCTTTATTAAATGAAACTATATTTTACTATTTATATAAAAATACATAAAAATAGATTCTAATAATATTTTTTAATATCTTGATAAATATTATTTATAATGTATAATTGTGATATTATACATTATAAATAATATTATAAGAATTACAAGGGAGAAATAAAATGAATATCATTATAGTTGGTGCTGGTAAGGTAGGATATACTTTAGCTAAATATCTATCTATAGACGGGGACAATATAACTATTATAGACAATAAAGATATGGCGTTAGAACATATTAATAATAGTTTGGATGTAATGTGTGTTAAAGGCAACTGTACAAGTCTTAAAGTACTTAATGAGGCGGGGATAAGAGAAACAGATTTATTAATTTCTGTAACTGAGAGTGATGAGTTGAATATGCTTTGTTCCCTTGCATCAAAAAAGTTAGGAGTCAAACATACCATAGCAAGAGTGAGAACTCCGGGATATGATGAAGATATAACGCTACTAACAGCAGCAGTAGGCATAGATTTAGTTATAAATCCTGAAAAGGCTGCAGCAGTAGAAATAGCAAAATTAATAAAATATCCATCAGTTTGTAGTATAGATGATTTTTCAGATGGAAAAGTTAACTTGGTTGGATTTAAAGTATCAGATGATAGTGATCTTGAAGGAAAACAAATAAGTGATATAAGATTTATAAGAGGAAATGTTCTTTTTTGTGGAATTGAGAAAAATGATGAGTTCATAATGCCGAGAGGCGATTATATATTTGAAAAGGATGATAAGGTATACGTCATAGGAGAACATAAGGATATACAAAATTTCTTTAATAAGCTTGGGAAATATAAGAAAAAAGTAAAAAGAGCTATGATTGTAGGCGGAAGCAAAATAGGATATTATCTTGCAAAAATCATAACTGAAGCTGGGGTGAATTGTAAGATAATAGAAAGAGATGTTAAAATATGTGAACAACTTAATGATCTACTACCAAATTCTATAATAATAAATGGTGATGGTATGGATGAGGAGTTATTATTATCAGAAAACTTACTTGAAGTTGATAGTTTTATAACTTTAACTGGACGAGATGAAGACAATATAATAGCATCACTTTTAGCTTATAATAAATCAGTTGATAATGTAATAACAAAAATAACAAGAGATAATTATAAGGATATAGGAAAAGCTGTAGGAATAAATTCTATAGTAAATCCAAAGTTAGTTACTGCATATAAGATTTTAAGATACGTAAGAGCTTTAAAAAATAAGAAAAAAAGTTTCATAGAAAATATATATAGGATATGTAATGATAAAGCAGAAGCAATAGAATTTATAGTAAATAGTGATACTAAAAATATAGGAGAAAAATTTAAAGATATTAAATTTGGAAAAGATACATTGGTTGCAACAATTGTTAGGAATAATAAAATAATTATTCCAACTGGAGATGATTATTTAAAAGTTAACGATAGAGTTATCATAATAACTAAGAATATGAAGGTTTTAAATATTGATGATATCTTCTCTGGAGGTGATAAATGGTATGAACTATAAAATAGTTCTAAAAATTATAGGTAATGTATTAGTATATGAAGCATTACTTTTATTACTTCCATTTGCAATAGCTTTAACCTATTCAGGTGAAGATGCTAATTCATTTTTAATAACAATTGCAATTACACTAATTGTAGCTTTAGTGTTACGTAATATAAAAATTAAAGATAAAAGTATGTACGCAAAGGAAGGCTTTTTGACAGTTGGACTAGCATGGATAGCTATTGCAGCATTTGGTGCCTTACCATTTGTAATTAGTGGATCAATTCCATCATACATAGACGCCTTTTTTGAAACTGTATCAGGATTTACTACAACAGGAGCAACTATACTTACTGAAGTAGAATCTTTGCCAAAGGGAATATTATTTTGGAGAAGTTTAACTCATTGGATAGGTGGAATGGGTTTTCTGATTTTTGTATTAGCATTAGTGCCAACTATTGGATCTAATAGTATTCATTTATTAAAAGCGGAAAGTCCAGGACCTAATCCAGGAAAAATTGTTCCAAAGATAAGGGAAACAGCTAAAATACTATATATTATATACTTGGTGTTAACTATTATTCAAACTATACTGTTAATACTATCGGGTTTATCAGTATATGATTCTGTAATACATGCATTAGGAACAGCTGGAACTGGAGGCTTTTCTAATATGAATTTAAGTGTTGGAGCTTTTAATAATCCAGCAGCTGAATGGATTATTACAATATTTATGATAATATTTGGAGTGAACTTTTCACTGTATTTTCAATTAATAAAAGGAAATATCAAGGGATTCTTTAAAAATGAAGAATTAAAGTATTACTTGCTAATAGTTTTAGTATCTATCGTGTTTATAGCAATAAACATAATAGATTTTAATAATGGAAATATAGGATTGTCAATAAGGCAATCATCATTCCAAGTTGCATCTATTATTTCAACAACTGGATATGCAACAACAGATTTTAATTTGTGGCCATCTCTAAGTAAAACTATAATAATGATACTTATGATAGTGGGAGCAATGGCTGGTTCAACAGCTGGTGGAATAAAGACTATAAGATTAGTAATAATGCTAAAAGCTGTAAGACGTGGAATAGATAAAATACTTCATCCAAAAAGAATACAAAGTGTAAAAATAGATGGTAAAGTAGTAGATGAAGAAACAATATCAGGTGTATTATTATTTATAGCAGCGTATAGCGTAATATATCTAATAGCTTTATTTATAGTTTCATTTGATGGTTTTGATTTAGTTACTAATATTACATCAGTATTGACTGCCATAAGTAATGTAGGACCTGGTCTAGAGATGGTAGGACCAATGGGGAACTTTTCTAATTTCTCAAAGTTAAGTAAAATTGTTTTATCTTTTTGCATGCTTGCAGGTAGATTAGAGATATATCCTATGTTAATTATGTTTAGTAAGTCAATTTGGAAAAGAACTTATTAAGAATAAAATCGTAGCATTCATTTTATTGAAAGCTACGATTTTTTATTCTTCATATATTTTTCATATTTCTCTGTTATTATGAAATCTTAGAAAATATTATATATGATAATAACATTAAGAGTATTAGAATAATAATTTTTATATATTTAGAATAAAAACAAGAATAAAATAATTACATAATAAATAATTTGATTTTATAACTAGTAAATAATTTAAAATTATAATAAAATATCAGTAAAAGCATAAGTTTTTCTGTTTTTTATTGTAGAAAAAAACAGAAAATAAGTATGAGAATGGAAAAGGGTTTTGAAAGATTAGAATTAAAAAAATTATGAGAGGGGGGATGTTATGGAGGAAAAGTTGAAAAAAGGAATTATTATTTTTATAATATTTTTAAGTACGTTTTTTTATTTTAAGATGACGGTAAGAGCAGATTCACATAAAAAAATATTAATTTTAAATTCTTATAGCGAGGAATTACAGTGGGTTAAAGATATACAAGAAGGAATAGAAGATGTATTACAATATAAAAATGAAGTATTTTTATATTATGAATATATGGATTTAAAGAATAATAATGGTGATATGTATATAGACATGCTATATGATTTTTATAAAGAGAAATATAAAAATACTAAATTTGAAATGATAATTTGTACGGATAATGATGCATTAGAATTTATGGTGAAATATGGAGAAGACTTATTTGGAAAAACGCCTGTTATATTTTGCGGAGTAAATAACTTTACCAAAGATATCCTTAAAGGAAAGACTAATTATACTGGAATCGTGGAAGAAATAAATGTAAAAGAAACAATATTAAGTATGATGTATTTACAAAAGGATATTAAAAATGTAGTAGTAGTATATGATAATAATACTACAGGAAAAATAAATGAAGAATTAGTAAGAAATTCAATAGTAGATTTAGAGCATGATATCAATTTTTATTTTTATAAAGATATGCAGCCAAAAGAATTATTAGATGAAATATATATATTAGATAATAATACTACTGCAATATTAGTAATTGGGCAATTTAAAACTGATGATGGAAAATATATTCCATATGAAAAAAATAAAAATTTCATATCGCAATTTAATGTACCAATTTATGTGTGTTGGGATTTTTTATTAAACGAAGAAGTGATAGGCGGAAAAGTCATAAAGGGATATGACCAAGGACAGTCGGCAGCAGATATGGTTATTAAAATATTAGATGGGCAAAAGATTGAGGATATACAAGTTAAAGAGGAAGATATTAGTGAATTTATATTTAATTATAATGCTCTAATAAAGTATGGAATTAATATAGAGGAATTACCAAGTGATTATAAAATAATAAATAAGCCATTTTCACTTTATGATTCTTATAAAATGCAAATACATATAATAATAGGAGTAATAATATTTTTATTAATATTAATAGGAATTCTTATTGCAAATATAAAGAGACGTATTATAACAGAGAAAGAATTAAATAGGAACTATGATGAGTTAAATGTTGTTTATGAAGAACTTGCAGCTATAGAGGAATCATTAGAGATGCAATATAATGAGGTACAAGCAAGTGAGGAAAGATATAAGCTTGCTGTTGATGGTTCAAACGACATAATATGGGAATATGATTTTATAACTAAAGAACATTATATTTCAGATAAGTTTGAAGATTTATTTGGATATAAATTAACTTATAATGAAAATCTAATGGTTACTTTTAAAAAGTTAATAATTGAAGAAGATTTAGATAGGGTTACAACTTTATTTGATGAACATTTAAATAGGAGATCTGAGTATTTTAAAGTTGAATGTAGAGTAAAAAACAATTTTAATGAAATTAAGTGGGTTCTAATAAGAGGAAAAGCATTAATAAATGATAAAAATACTCCAATAAAAATGTCTGGATCTATCACAGATATTACAGATAGAAAGAATATAGAAGAAAAAAATAAGTTCTTAGCTTTTTATGATCAATTAACAGGATTACCTAATAAACAAATGTTTTTAGATAAAGTTGACGATGCACTTCTTGTAAACTTACAAGAAGGATATAAAGGAGTAGTGTTTTTAGTAGATATCGATAATTTTAAATCTATAAATGATACATTAGGACACGATTATGGTGACGAAGTATTAAAATATATTTCTAAAATGTTTTTAAATACATTAAATACTGATGAATTTATATGTAAGCTAGATGCTGATGAATTTCTTATATTAAGATTGGGAGTAAAAAGTAGAGAAGATATAGATAAATTTGCTTTAAATATTCTTGATTTATTTAAAAAGCCAATAAGTGTAAAAGAAAAAAATATATTTATAACGGTAAGTATAGGAATTAGTATTTTTTTAAAAGATGCTTTTACAAAAAATGAGCTTCTTATGAATTCAGATATAGCAAAATATAAAGCAAAAGAAAAGGGAAATAATAGATATTTATTTTATAATGAGGATATGTCTAAGGAAATAATAAGAAAATCACAATTAATAGATGGTCTTAGAAGAGCTATTGATAAATCAGAATTCAAGTTGCTTTATCAACCACAAGTAAACTTAAGTGATGGTAGAGTTGAAAATGCCGAGGTTTTACTAAGATGGAATAGTGATGAATTTGGCAATGTTTCTCCAGGAGAATTCATACCTTTAGCAGAACAAACAGAATTAATAATATCTATAGGAAAATGGGTATTAATGAATACTTGCACACAAAGTAAGAAATGGATAGACATGGGACTATATCCAATAACAATAGCTGTGAATGTTTCAGTAGCACAACTTCATCAAGATGATTTTTTATATGAGCTAAAGAATATACTGGAAAGAACTAAATTACCTGCAGAATGTTTAGAAATAGAAATAACAGAAAGTATAGTTATGAGTAATATAGAAGAAAATTTGAAGATTCTTAATAAAATAAAGGATATCGGAGCTAAAATTGCCCTAGATGATTTTGGAACAGGATATTCATCATTAAGTTATCTAAGAGTACTTCCAATTAACAAACTTAAGCTTGATAAATCATTTATAGACAATATACATTTAAGTAGTCATGATAGAACAATAGTTAAATGTATAATTAGCCTTGCACATGAAATGAATATAATTGTAGTTGCAGAGGGTGTAGAATTAAAAGAGCAATTTGATATATTAAAAGAAATGGGATGTGATAAAGTACAAGGATATTATTTTAGTAAACCTATTTCTTGTGATGAATTTCAATTACTTATAAAGTGAAGAGTATAAATTTATGCTCTTCACTTTATTTTTATAAACAATTATGATATATAAATTTAATGTATATAAATGAATATAGATGAAATAAAAATACAAATACAAAGAATTATTATAAGTTCTATAATATATATTTGTACTCATATAGTAAAGTATAAATTACTTTTATGAATAAAAGAAGAAAGGGGAATTTTTTTATGAGCCAAAATATATCAAGAACAACCGAAAAAGTGTTGGGGATTATTGGTGGTATTTTAGGAATGTTCGGTGGAATATTTGCTTTGTTCTTAGGAGGTGTAGGTACAGCTATTAATGGAGATTCAGGTGGACTAGGGGGATTGGGGATACTAGCTTTTGTGTTTTCGATTTTAGGAATTGTAACTGCAATTTTAGTATCTTCAAAGCCTAAACTAGCTGGATGGGGATTAATTGTTTCGGCAGTTGGAATTTTTATATCTATTTCACTATTTGGAATAATACCGGCTATATTATTTTTAATTGCAGGAATTATGACTTTGATAAAAAAGGAAAATAAAGAAGGATAGGTTGGTAGAAATTACTTGCGTATAAACTTATATATTGAACATCATATAAATGTAGTTCAATATAAGGAGGAAGTAATATGAAAAATAATCCTGATGATAGAAGTGATAATGTAGAAAGAATTCAAAGGAATATTAATAGTACTTTAGAAAATATTAATTTGGCAAATGAAATGATGTCTAAAACAGATGATCAAAAGACAATTAAAGATTTAGAAGAAAGAAATCAAAGAAGAGAAAAGTCTCTTAAAGGTCTTAGGAAAGAAATAAAAGATGAAGCAATAGCAAATGAAATAAAAGAAGAAGTATTATCAAAAGAAATTTCTATTAAGTAAAATGAAAATTATAAAACAAGTAAAAAAGTCATTATAAAGAGAAGAAATTTATATCTTATCTTTATATATGGCTTTTTTTGATATTTTTATATGATTAATCATTTTAACATAAATGTTAGTTAAGCATATTAGTATCATTATTGCAGCACATATAGCAATGATAATTTAGTAGTTAGTATATATAATAGAACTATACAGTAAATTAACTTTCTGTATAGGAGGTAATAAAAATGGGAAAAAATGATATTAAAATTAGAAAAGCAACAAATCCAGATATTGATGTAATAGCTGATTTAATCTATTGCACAGAAGTTCATCCTGATTACGTTTGAGGGGGAGAATCTAAACAAGAAAGTTTAGATAACCTAAAATCACTAATAAAAACAAAAGGTTCAAGGTATAGCACTGAATATATAACAGTAGCAGAATTGAATGATAAGATATTAGGTGCAGTAATATTAATACCTTATGATGAATTAGATAGGTTAAGTATGAAGACTGATTTTAAGCAAATTCCTAAGATGGAAGGTTTAAGTGAAAAATTTTATTACTTAATCACAAGAATAAAATATATGATATTCAGAGAGTGTAGGAAGGGTAACTTGTATATATCTAATATTGCGACTAATGAAAAAGCAAGAGGTATGGGAATAGGCAAAAAATTAATGAAGTATGCAGAGCAAGTTGCTAAAAAAGAAGAGTATGATGGTATATCATTACTAGCAAAAGATGAAAAAGTAAGTAAGTTTTATGAAAAATTAGATTACGATAAAGTATTTGATAAAGTACTATTAGGTGAAAGAATAATAAAAATGGCTAAATGCTTTTAATTATATAAATCCCTTAGAATTTTTCTAAGGGATTTTTTATGTTATAAAGATTTTATATAAATGTTATAAATTATGAAAAGTAGTATGCTTCTTTAATATTTTAGTAGAAAGCTACTATTATCTAAAAGAGAAATACAAGTAATATCTAAAAGTTAGGATTATAGCTAATATTATATTTACTTTTATGATAAAATCAAAATATAAAGATAATAAATTTTTATTAGAGATGGAGTGGTAGATATGGATTATAGAGTGTTCGATGATTCAATAGTATTAAGATTAGAAAAAGGAGAAGAAGTTATAGAGTCTATTAAAAGTTTGTGTGAAAAAGAAAATATAGAATTGGGATCTATATCAGGTTTAGGAGCTTCAAATCATGTGGTTGTAGGATTATTCAAAATTGATGAAAAGAAATATTATTCAAATACATATGAGGAAGATTTTGAAATTACGAATTTAACTGGAAATATATCAAGAATGAACAATGAAGTATATTTACATATACATGGAACTTTTGCAAACTTCGAAGGTAAATGTATAGGTGGTCATTTAAATAAAGCAATTATAAGCGCTACAGCAGAAATAATAATAACAAAAATAAATGGATCTATGGGAAGAAAGTTTAATGAAAATATAGGATTAAATCTTATTGAATTTTAATATTTATGTTTAAGTATAGGGTGGAGAGATAAACAATAAAGGCATGGTAGCAATGAATTACTATGCCTTTTTTATATACTTTTGGATTATTATATCATTAATAAAATAATGAATTATATAAATTTATGAATTATTGGAAAAAATATATTGACTTTACTTTAACAAACATGTACTATTATATCACAATAGCATTGATAATCATTCTCAAAGAAAAGAGAATGAAAAAGGAGGATATATGAAAATTATTTATTGGAGTGGTACAGGAAATACTGAAGCAATGGCAAACTTAATTTTAGAAGGTATTAAGGATTCAGGAAAAGAAGGAGAATTAGTAAATATATCATCTACAGAGGTTAGGTCATTTGCTAATGAGGATTTACTTGTATTAGGTTGTCCGTCTATGGGAGATGAAGAGTTAGAAGAAGGAGAATTTTTACCTTTTCTAGAATCTATAGAAGGTGATCTAAATGGCAAAAATGTAGCTTTATTTGGTTCATATGGATGGGGATCTGGTGAATGGATGGAAAAGTTTGAAGATAGAGTTAGAGAAGTAGGAGCAACTTTACCGTTAGATTCATTAATAGTTAATTATACCCCAGAAGGTGAAGAAGCAGAGAGATGTAAAGATTACGGAAAACAAATAGCCAAGCTTATTAATTAGGCACAATAATAGTTTATTATATGACTTCATATACAACATAAATTAGTATATATTAATTTAATATATAACATTTTTCTCATAAATCAATTTAATTTGTTAATAACCCCTAAATAAGGAATCCTGAAAATCAGGATTCTTTATTTTATTCTTTTATTAATACTTTTTTTACTTCCGCTATATATAAAGTGTGATAATCCTTTTCAGGATAAAATTGCTTATCTAAAGAGGTATCGATAAAGCATTCAGGTTTAAGCTCTTGAGAATATAATTTTGAACAAATGATTGTAAGCTTTGCTTCTTCAAAAGATGGAGTATTATCAATATAAGTAGCTGTTAAATTAGTTTTAGAAAGTTTATCTTCGTCTCTACCAGATACTGATCCTAAATACCCTAAATCTTTTTTATAAGACTTATCAAAAAATGTAAGTGAAAAAGTTGAAGAAAAATCTATAAATTCCTTAGTAAATCTTTGAGGTCTTACCACTATAGAAACCACATTTTTTCCCCACATAATACCAAAGCTTCCCCAAGAAGCTGTCATTGTATTTATTTTATCCTCTTTAGCAGCAGTAATAAGCATCCAGTCATGACCTATTAATTGAAATGTACTTTGATTTAAATCTTTAGGTTCAATTTCTTTAAAACTAACCATAATATTCTCCCCCTTAGTGATTTGTTTTAGAACTTATATACTATTATATAGATATAATAAAATAAATAATATACTTTTCATATAAAAGATATTAAGATGTAATGGTTATTTTTATTAGATAATAATACAAATTAATTGTTTTCCCATAAAATTGATGATGGCATTAATTCAAAAATGCTATCAAATATCTCTAATAGATTTTCTTTTTTTATATTAGAAGATGATAATAATTGTTTATATTTTCTACTTCCCTTTTGTCCTTGAAATAAACTTTGAAGAGGTGCAATTAACGAGTGAACACTACTTCCATTATTCATTTCCTCTATTACATATGGAATATAAGCTTTTATTACTTCGCCCCTTGAAGTAGGAGCTACAACTTCGCTATTTTCATTAAGTTTATATAGTTGAGATAGAAGATAGCAATCCTCATAAGAGGCTCTTCCAATCATTACTCCATCTACCTTATTAAGAGCTTCTTTAATAGAATCTAATGTTCTAAAACCACCATTAATCTCTATGTTTAAGTAGTCAAATTCTTCTTTTAACTTATAAACCATATCATAATTAAGAGGAGGAATTTCTCTATTATCTTTTGGACTTAGGCCTTTTAATATGGCAGTTCTTGCATGAATAATGTATCTATCCGGTCTTGCTTTTGATACAGTATCTAAAAAATCTAGTAAATCATCATACCCATCCATTATAATTTTAGTTTTTTCGCTTTCTAAAACTCCTGTACCATCTATACCTATTCTATGCTTTATAGTTACAGGTTTATTTGTTGCTTCTTTCATGGCACATAAAATATCATAAACTAATTCTTTAGAAGACATTAAAGCAGCTCCCATTAAGTTCCCTGAAACCCTATCAGAAGGACATCCACAATTTAAATTAATTTCAGTATAGTTATAATCATTAGCTAATTTAACAGCTTTATAAGCATCTTCTGCATTAGAGGCTGCTATTTGAAGAGCAACAGCACCTTCGTCTTCCCTAAAATAAAGAATTTTATTTCTATCGCCATTAATAATAGATTGAGCAGTTACCATTTCTGTATAAAGTAGAGCATCTTTAGTTAAAAGTCTTGAAAAATATCTAAAATGTCTATGAGATTTATCCACCATTGGAGCAATACTAATTTTAGGTGATTTTATATTTGAAATATATTTTTCCATCATTTGTTTCCTTTCTTATAAGAGTCAAATAATAGCATTGTCACAAATAGAGCAAGTAATATTCCTCTGCCTATGTTAAAGCCTATCACATTTAAATTTAAAAAATCTAAAAAGACATAACCAACTATATAAATTGAAAAGCAAATGATTAGCCAAATTATTTTGCCCTTAGTTGTTTTTGCAGATTTAAATGGAATTTTTCCACTTCCTATTAAATATTTAAAGAAGTAATTGAAAATTATAGTGGCTATAATAGAAGATAATACAAGAGTTAATACATTAATCAAAATTTTAGCTCCTTTCAACGTTATAGTAATATTATAACATTCATTATATAAACTAAGAAAATCTTTATTTCAAATTTAATAACATTTCGTACTGGCCAACAAAATTTTCGAATCCAAGAGATAATAACATTTTTATTATAGGAGTATAGCTTTTATCTATATTAAGAATAGATATTGTATCTGATTGTGTATTTTTAATTAAATTAGTTACTATACTTGTTCCAATTCCTTTATTTCTATATTTGTGATGAACTGCAAATTGAGGAATATCACCAGTATTTTTATCGATAATTCCATAGCCAATAATATTGGATTTATCTTTCACTAATAAAAATATAAAGTTATTAATAGCTGACTTTATAGAATCAATAGAATTTTGCCAAGAAGGTTTTATATCCCAAAATTCAATTATTTGACTCCACTCTTCATCAGTTAAAGCATATTTACTTTCTGTATTGACCTTTGATGATATTTTATATTTAGATTTCTTCATTTTAAAACATTCCAATTCTCTTACAATTTCAAATCCTTGATTTTTATACAAGTTAAAAGCTGATATATTAGACTTTAACACTTCAAGTAAATAGCATTCCACATCGGTTTTTACTAAATCTTTTATTAAGTAATTAAACATTAATGTAGTTATACCTTGTTTTCTATAGTTTTTTATAACTCCAGTTCCTGTGTCATAAATAGTTTTCTTGCCCTTCCAGATTCTTAGCCCATTATATATAAATCCAACTAATTCATCGTTTTTGAATGCCCCAATTGAGAATTTAGGTGTATATCCTCGTTTAATTAACATGCTTTCAAAATCAGAAAGTGAAATATTAAATTTTACTTGATAGTCTGAAAATGAAGATAAAAATGTTTGATACAAGATATTAATAGATGTATTTTCTAAAGTATTATAATTGTACATTAAATCACCTCTTATAGATTTTATCGAACGCTTTTATTATTTATATGAGTTTATCATAAAAGTTAGATCATAGATATGTAAAATATAATGCAACTAGTACTTTTTCTATTTAAAGGAGATTTATATAAATTATGAAATAAAAAAATATAGAAATATTAAGATTTTATGGTACAATAGTACATAATAAAAAATAATTATTATTAATTAATAAATAATATTAGTGTATATATTTAAAATAAGTTATTTATTAATAATAGGAGGAAGAAAAATTGATAAAGAAGCTATTAGATTTAAAATTATCAAAAGGTGTTTTTATAACATCATTATTAGCAATCATATTTACAATTATAATAGGTATTGTCGGATATTTTAGTATCAGTAAAATTAATGAAAATATAGGGATTATGTATAATAATAGTGTACAGCCTTTATCTATTGGTGCTGGAATTAGAGGAGAATTTGCTAATATGAGAATAGAAGCTAATAAAGAAATGCTTAAATATAACTTTGAATATAATGATAGCATAGATAAGCATAATGAAAAGATTCAAAGTTATTTAAGACAAATTAGCGATGTGAATAAAGATGGCCAGGATTTAAAAGACTTGGATGAATTTCAATCCAATTATGAAGTTTATTTAGAGGTCTGGAAGAAAATAAATGAAGATTTAAGTAATGGAAAAAAGGTATTAGATGATGATTATAATAAATTATCAGATGTAGCAATAAAAGCGGAAGAAGCATTATTTGATTTAAAGACTCACAATATAGAAAAAGCTTATGATTTAAATAGCGAAGGTAATACCATTTATATTAATTCAAGACGAGTATTTATTGCTATTATATTATTGACAATAATAATACTTTCAACTCTTTCTTATAAATTGGTTAAAATGATAAAAACTGAATCAAAAGATATGAATGAGAGATTAGAGATCTTAGCAACGGGAGATTTCACTATTAATTTAGAAGATAATAAAAACAATGAGTTTGGTACAATGAAAAGAACTTTATCAAAAATGATAAGTGAAATATCAGGGATCATCAAAGCTGTTAAGAAGGCATCAGATGCTTTAGATACACAAGCAGGGGGATTATCTGGTACTGCAGGTGAAATGTCTGTAGCTTCAGGAAATGTTACGGCTGCAATAGAAGAAGTAACTAAGGGAACTACTTCTCAAAGTGAAGATTTAGTAGATATGAATATTATAATAACTAACTTTGGAGAACAAATTGATAGTATTGTACACCTAATAGAAGATGTTAAGTTATTCTCAGAAGGCATTGGCACTATGGCTGTTAATAGTAATAGTGGTATGCAAAACTTAGTAAAATCAATAAATGAAATAAGAGAATCATTTAATAATGTATTAATTAAATTCAGCAATTTAGGTGAAAATATTAGTAAAATAAGTGATATGACAAATTTAATAAATGACATTGCAGAACAAACGAATCTATTAGCATTAAACGCATCTATTGAAGCAGCAAGAGCAGGAGAGCAAGGGCGTGGATTTGCCGTAGTTGCAGAAGAAATAAGAAATCTGGCAGAGCAATGTAGAATATCCTCTATTACCATAGATAATTTGGTTAGTGATACAAAAAGAGATAAAGATTCTATGCTTAAAACAACTGAAATTATGAGCAAAGAGTTAAATAATCAGACAGATATAGTTAATTATGCAATAAATTCTTTTGATAAAATTATTGATGGGATAAATAGTATAGTACCTAAAATTAAAATGGTAAATAAATCTGTAAACAGTATTGACTCTGATAAAAATTCTATATTAATGAAGATTGAACAGACATCTGCATCAGCAGAAGAAATTTCAGCTTTGTCAGAGGAAATTATGGCTTCATCAGAAGAAATGTACGCTTCTACTGAAGAAGTTGCATCTACAGCTCAAAGGATAAATAATATGACAAAACATTTAATGAGTAGAATAAATAAATTTAAAGTATAGTACATACTTAATATAATTTAAAGATTTATTAAAATCAAAATCAATAAAAAAAGCCAATAGTTTTCATATAGAAAAATATTGGCTTTTTAAATTACATATAAAATCCAAAATACCGGTACTCCAATTTTGATCCCTATCCTCAGATAGGTGGGTGTCCGCACAGATATTTCAATCGCCTTCAATGCCGTCTAAGGGACTCATAAGAAAGTACATTTCTATATCTAAATATTGAACTCCCGTAAAATAAATGTAGGTTCAAAATAGGAGCTTAACGCATATTTCAGAATTTATTAAATTTACTATTTAAGATTTAAAATCTATAGTGTGAATATATAATAACACTATAGATTTAAATTTTCAAGATAATTATATACAGAAATTTGGTCCTGAAAATCCAGAAGTTTTAATAATATAGTAAATTATAGTAGCAAAAGGTAATAATTTACAAAAAAAGGTAATAATATAATGGAATTAAAGTAATATATGTGAAGTCAATCAATTTTTATTGTTTTATAAATTAAAATACTATTATAGTAAGAAATAAAAAAGTTATGATTCTAAAGTAGAAAGTTAAGAAAAAAATTCAAAAGTATGATAAAATTATAAAAATATATAAATTTAGATAGAGGTGCTTTATGAAGAAATTTAGTCATGGATGTACACTTGATTGCTTTGATTGTTGTAAATTCAATATATATACTGAAGAAAACAAAATTGTGAAGATAGAGGGTGATAAAAGTCACCCGTATACAAAAGGCTTTATATGTAAAAAAGGGTTGGCACATTTAGATCGATTAAATCATAAAAACAGAATATATTCTCCAATGATAAAAGTTAATAATGAATGGCAGAGTATTTCTTTTGATGAAGCTCTAAATATTATGACTGAAAAACTTGAATATTATAAAAACAATTATTCTTCAAGGGCAATATTATATTATGAGCAATATGGAAATGGTGCATTACTTAAAAGTGTAGGAGATTTATTTTTTAACTTTTATGGAGGTGTTAGTAAATCCAAGGGAGGCCCTTGTTGGAGTGCAGGGATTAAAGCACAAACAATTAATTTTGGATATGTGAAAAGTCATTCATTAGATGATATGCTGAATAGTAAAACAATATTTGTATGGGGAAAAAATCCGGCATTTACTAGTATACATACAATGCAAAGTATAAAAAGGGCAAAGAATAATGGAAGTAAAATAGTAGTTATTGACCCAATTTATACAAAGACAGCTGAACTGGCTGATAAGTATGTAAGAATTAAACCTGGTGGAGATGGAGCATTAGCTCTAGCAATGGGAAAAATAATACTTGATAAGAATTTACATGATGAAAATTATATAGAAGCTTATGTAAATAATTTTAATGACTACAAAAATTATTTAGAAAGCTTAAGTCTTGAAATTTTAATAGAAATTTGTGGTGTAAGTAAGGAAGATATAGAAGAGTTAGTTACATTATATACTAAGAAGTATTCTACTATACTACTTGGGTATGGTATGCAAAAATATAAGAACGGAGGAAATACTATAAGCTTAGTAGATATTTTAGGAGCAATAACAGGGCAAATTGGCTTTAGCGGTGGAGGAATTAACTATGCGAATAAGGTTTATCCTAATGTAATTAACTCTGATCCATATAACAGTGAAGAAAATTGTGAAAATAGATTTTTTTATGTAAGTCATATAGCAGATTTTATAAATGACTCATTAGTTGGAAAAGATTATTATGATGAAGAAAAAATATACATAAAAGATGATAACTTAAGAATAGATGCTAATATATTTAATGAACCAATAAAAATGGCTGTAATAACAAAAAGTAATATGATAAACCAATTGGCGGATCTAAATAATTTGAAAGAAGCTTTTTCAAATATAGAATTTAAAGTTTGTTTTGATATGTTTATGACAGATACAGCTAAGGAATGTGATTTATTTATTCCAACAACTAGTACTTTAGAAAGTGAAGACTTAATTTATAGTTCAATGAATAATCCATATATAGTTTATAATGAGAAAGCTGTTGAACCAAAGGAACTATTGATGGATGAATATGAATTCTTTAAAGAACTTGCAAAAAGAATTAACTTAAGAAACTATCCTTATGTAAGTAAAAAGGAATACTTATCCAAGGTTTTAGAGCCATTAAAAGCTTTTAATAGTGAAGTTGATATAGAGTTTTTAAAAGATAATCATTTTACTATTCATAATCCTATAGCGTGGGAAGATAAAAAATTTGATACTAAATCAGGCAAATTTGAGATCTTTTTTAATAATAAATTATATAAAAATTACAAAAAAGAAAATGAAGATATAAGAAAATTTAGGTTGTTAACTAACCATAGTAGAGATACTTTATCAAGTCAACATATAATGGATAATGATGAAATTTCGTTTGTACATATGAATGAAAAAATGGCAAATGAATTATTTATAAAGGCAAATGAAATCATATCATTGAAAAATAAAAATGGTGAAATAAAAGCAAAGCTAAAGATAGACAATTCTGTTGCTGATTTTGTAGTATTAATGTATGCTGGATGGTGGACTAAACATGGAAATCCAAATTATTTAACTAATTCAGGAATATCAGATATAGGTGGACAGGTTACTTATAATGAAACCGTAGTAGAAATAATAACATAACTGATAGTAACATATATATCATGATATAATTAGTATAATAAAAGAGAAAAATTGCATGAAATAAAAGAAAAACATTTTAAGAAAAATAAAGATAATACTTAAACTAGAATTTAAATATATTTTATATATAAATATTAGCAATTCTTATAGAAGGTGTATCGAAAGATACGCTTTTTATAATTGAAAAATTAATGAAATAAGAAAATAATATAAAATATAGAGATAGGGGGATTAGGATAAATGATATTGTCATATTTAAATGACTTATTCGAGGATAAAAAATTTTTAAGAAAAACTATAACTATTGGTATTCCAATAGCTATGCAAGCACTTCTTAACACAACCTTAAATCTTGTAGATACAATGATGATTGGCAGTTTAGGAGAAAGTGCTATAGCTGCTGTTGGACTTGCTAATAAAGTATTTTTTGTTTTTACATTATTATTATTTGGAGTTGTTAGCGGATCGTCCATATTAACCGCTCAATACTGGGGAAAAAGAGATGTGAAAAATATAAGAAGAGTTCTTGGAGTCTCGCTTATAATTGGAGTTACTGCATCAGTAATTTTTATGGCTGCAGGATTGTTTATACCAAATATAGTTATGAGAATTTTTACACCAAGTGAAAGCACAATAGCAGTTGGGTCATCTTATTTATTTATAGTAGCTTTAAGTTATCCACTTACTGCGGTTACAAACTGCTATATAGCACTTTTAAGAGCAACGAATAAAGTTAAAGCTCCAGTTTTCATAAGTATAGTATCTATTGGAGTTAATGTAATATTAAATTATACATTTATATTTGGAAATTTTGGTGCACCAGAGCTAGGGGTTAGAGGAGCTGCAATTGCAACTGTTATTGCAAGATTAGTAGAAGCTATTTCTATTTTATCTGTTGTTTATATTGATAAAGGTGCAGCAGCAGCTAAAATAAAAGAACTTATAGATTTTGATAAAGAATTTATAAAAAGATACTTTGTTACAGTATCACCTGTTATAGCAAATGAATTTATATGGGGACTTGGAGTCACTATGTATTCATTAGTTTATGGAAGAATGGGTGATGAGGCAGTTGCATCAATAACAATAACACAAAATGTTGAACAAATTTGTGTGGTTTTATTTCAAGGGCTAAGTTCAGCTACAGCAGTTATATTAGGAAATGAGCTTGGTGCAAGTAAATTAAATAATGCAGAAAAGCATGCAAAGAGTTTTTTTACATTACAATTAATGTTAGCCTTAGTAATGGGAATAATATGTATTTTAATAAGAACTCCATTAATTAGGTTATTTTCTGTTCCAAATAATGTAGCAAGGGATATAACTAAATGTTTAACTGTATTCGTATGTTATCTACCATTTAGAACTTTTAATTTAGTTAATATTGTAGGAGTTCTTAGAAGTGGAGGAGATACAAAGGCATCTCTTCTTTTAGATATGACTGGAGTATGGTGTGTTGGCATTCCATTTGCCTTCTTAGGAGGAATAGTTCTAGGACTACCTATTTATTATGTTTATGCAATGATAACGTTAGAAGAAGTATATAAATTTATATTAGGATTTAGAAGATATAAACAAAAGAAATGGCTTAAAAATATAGTTGGAGTATAATAAAGATAAAATTAAATGTAACTTAATTACAATAATTATTATAGGAGTTAAGGGGGCATTAGGTGGACATAAAAGAACTTAGAGCAAAAGAAATAATTATAGACATAAGAAAAAATTTACCAAGTAATAAAAATACAGTTGAATCAGTGACCTTAGGAATATTTCTTGCAATAGTAGGAGGGTTTTTAGATGCCTATACATTTATATGTAGGGGAGGCGTATTTGCTAATGCTGAAACTGGCAATATGGTATTAGTAGCTTTAGGTATTACTAATAGAAATTATAACGATGTATTTATGGCAGCACTTCCTATTTTATCATTTATAATAGGTGTTTTTGTTGCAGAAGCAATAAAGAAGAAGGCTACAGAAAATTATTTAGAATCATCTAAGGGCGAAAAAGTTATTTTAATTGTTGAAGCAATGGTATTATTCATAGTTGGATTTGTACCAAAGGATGTTCCACATATATTTGTAACGGTTACTATATCTTTTGTTTCATCAGTACAAATATCATCCTTTAGAAAATTGGTAGATTCTCCATATAGCACAACAATGTGTACAGGTAATTTAAGAATAGCCTGTCAGTCAGCTTATTTGGCAATAGTAGAAAAAAATAAAGATGCTTATATAAAATCAATTAGATATTCAATAATAATATTTTCATTTTTAATTGGAGCATCATTAGGAGGAATCTTAACTGTAGTAATAGGTGTTAAATCAATATGGGCTTGCTCTTTAATATTAATAATTGCAAAAATTTTATTTAATATAAGAGAGAATCAAGTTAAAGAAAAGAGTAGTACTGTTGATTTAATAAACAATTAAATGTTGAAATAATTTTAATGCTTGTGTATAATACAATATAAATTAGAAAAAAACTCGTATATCATCGATAATATGGATCGAAAGTTTCTACCTGCTAACCGTAAATTTGCAGACTACGAGGTATTGGATTTGAAATAGATAAAATTATCGTAGATTTTGAATGAATTTATAGATACCTTTTTAATTTTAAATACAGCACCTCGATTACGAGGTGTTTTTTTATTTAAAACGATAGGAGATGAAGGAATGAATAATTCAAAAACAACAGATAAAATTAACTTATTGTATGGGGTTGATGATAATCCAACAATACTAGAAAAAATATTATTTGGAATTCAGCATATATTTGCTGCATTTGGTGGCATAATAGTTGTTCCACTAGTTATATCTAGTGCCTTAGGGTTTGATTCTAAAACATCAACAGCATTAATAAGTGCATCAATACTTTCAGCAGGAATTGCAACTATAATACAAGCTAGGGGAGTGGGACCAGTAGGTTCTAAGGTAGCTTGCATAATGGGTACTGACTTTACATTTGTATCTCCATCTATTACAGTTGGATCTGTTTTAGGACTTCCTGGAATAATAGGAGCAACAATTTTGGGATCTTTTTTCGAAGTGATTCTTAGCTATTTTATAAAACCCCTAATGAAGTTATTTCCACCTTTGGTTACTGGAACGGTTGTATGTTTAATTGGACTAACATTATTACCAGTATCAATAGATTGGGCCGCAGGTGGAAGTGGTGCAATAGATTATGGAAGTATAAAAAATATAGTTATTTCAATGCTTGTACTTACTGGTACATTATTATTAAATCATTATGGAAAAGGGATGCTTAGTGGTGCATCAATACTTATAGGAATGTTAATTGGATATATTGCGTGTATTCCACTTGGATTAGTAGATTTTACTGCAGTTAAGGAAGCAAGCTGGATTTCACTTCCTAAAATACTGGAATATGGAGTTGCTTTTGATTTAAAAGCAGTCATTGCATTTGTTCCAGCATATTTTGTAGCATCAATTGGAACTGTAGGATGCTTAAAAGCCATTGGAGAAGTTTCACAAGTAGATCTTAAGGAAAAAAGAGTTGGAGCAGGAGTTTTAGCAGATGGAATTGGAAGCATGATAGCTGGATTTGTAGGTGCATTTCCAAATACAACCTTTAGTCAAAATGTTGGTTTAATACCGTTAACTAAAGTTGCTAGTAGATACGTAGCAGTTATGGCAGGAATTATATTAGTTATTTTAGGGTTTTTACCTAAACTTGCAGCAATAGTTAATAGTATTCCACAACCTGTTTTAGGTGGTGTTGGCATAGTAATGTTTGGAACAGTTGCAGCAGCAGGAATAAAAACATTAAGTAAAGTAAAAATAAATGAACGTAATTTATTAATAATAGCTACATCTATTGGGTTAGGACTTGGTGTAACTTTTAGACCAGAATTTATTTCACAATTACCAGAAGGATTAAAAATGATTTTTTCATCAGGAATATCAACTGGAACTATAGTAGCATTAATACTAAATGTAGTTTTAAAAGAGGACAAGCCAGAAATAGAAGTTATAGATGAAAGTGATGTAGAAGCAGCATAATTATATAAATGAAATAATAAAACCCTCAAAAAATAAAAGTGTTGAGGGTTTTAATTTATAACTACTGTTTATTAAAAAAACTATACAAGGATGATTTACAAATAGTTTAATAAATTAATGAGAAGTTACTAATAATACTTTTATAGAAATATGGAGGTGTTATTGATGATTAAAGGAATATTAGATGAATTGATGCTTAAAAACTCAGAAAATTTATCACAACATAATTTTCAAACAAATTCATCTTTGAGAATAAACAAAGATGTTGATAAATTAAAAATAAATGATGATACTTCGAATGAAGATATAATTTTTGATGAATACTCATCAAAAATTACAAATTCTTATGTAGAACTTCAGGATGTTATGAGTAATAAAGACAAATATGAAATTTCAAAAAATGATGAAGATAAAGTTGATTTAAATTCGTTAATTTTGAATAAGGAATAATGATAAAGAAATTTTTAAAAGCTGAAAGTTAAAAGAGAATTAACTTTCAGCTTTTAATTATGGAAGAGCGTATATTTGTAGTTGAAAGTTGATAATTATAAATCTTATATAATTCAGATTTCATCAAAAAGGTGCAATTAAAATAATAACTTATAAAAATATTGATGAAAAAATATTTATATATGGTAAAAAAATATATTAATTAGTATAATATCAATAATAGCAATAAGTAGTATAAGGGGGAGTAAAGATGAAAAAAGTTAAAATTGCTTTATTGGGGCTAGGCAATGTTGGGCGTGGAGTTTGGATGATACTAAATTCGAACAAAGAAGAAATTATGAAAAGATCAGGCTACGAAGTTGAAGTAAGTAAAATTCTAGTTAGAGATCTAAAAAAAGAAAGAGGGGTAGAAGTTCCTAGCGAGCTTTTAACAACAGATTTTAATGATATCATCAATGATGATTCTATTAAAATTGTAGTAGAAGTAATGGGAGGGATTGAACCTGCTAGAGAATATATGCTAGAATCTATGAATAAAAGAAAACATATAGTTACGGCAAATAAAATGCTTCTAGCAACAGGTGGAGATGAATTATTTCAAAAAGCTGATAGTCAAGGAGTTATGTTTAATTATGAAGCTAGTGTAGCAGGCGGAATTCCAATAATTAATGGTATAAACGAAAGTTTAACAGCTAATAAAATAGAAAAGTTATATGGAATAGTTAATGGAACAACTAATTATATATTAACTAAAATGGAATTTGAAAACTTAAGTTTTAATGAAGCTTTGAAGCAAGCTCAAGAAATGGGATATGCCGAAACAGACCCAACATCAGATATTGAAGGGTTTGACGCTCAATATAAGTTAGCTATCCTTTCTTCATTAGCATTTGGAACTAAAATTAAAGTTGAAAATGTATATAGAGAAGGTATAAGTAAAATTGAATCAATAGATATACAGTATGCAAGAGAATTTAAAAAAGTTATAAAGCTATTAGCAATAGTTAAAGATAATGCTGGAAAATTAGAGCTTAGAGTTCATCCAACTATGATACCTGAAAATCATCCATTAGCCAATGTTTATGATTCATTTAACGCTGTATTCATAAAAGGGAATGCAGTTGGAGATTTGATGTTTTATGGAAGAGGTGCTGGCGATTTACCAACAGGTAGTGCAGTTATATCAGATATAGTATCAATATTAAGAAGTAATATTGATATAGATAATATTAATACAGTGGTAAAAAACAATTTATGGGATAAAGAGTTATATAATATAGAAGAGGTCATAAGCAAATATTATATAAGGTTAACAGTAGAAGATAGACCAGGGGTCTTAGGTGAAATAACATCAGTTTTCGGTTCAATGAATGTTGGATTGCTTTCTGTAATTCAAAGAGGTAGAGATATAGAAAATGAAAATAAAGTGACGTTAGTTTTAGTAACACACTACACAAAAGAGGGCAATATTTTAAATTCAATAGATAGTGTTTGCAAGTTAAATTCAGTTTATAAAATTAACAATATAATAAGAATGGAAGAATTTAATTAGTATAAGTTATAAATTAAGAGAGGACTGTCTATGCGATAGTGCCTCTTATTTTTATATTGAAAGTTGTATATATAAATTTAAAGTATTATAATAATAAATCAAGAGGTGAAAAAATGAGTATCATAAAATTAATTAATAATGAACAAGCTCAGAAGTTAATTAAAGATAGTAAAGAATTATTAATAATAGATGTAAGAAAATTTAGTGAATTCAAAAAGTCAAGAATAGTTAACTCTAAAAATATACCTGTAGATGAATTAGAATGGGAACTAGAGGAACTAGAAGATTTTAAAGATAAGCCTATTTTAGTATATTGTAAAGTAGGAGCCAAAAGTAGTGTAGCATGCGCTATGTTGGAAGAAGAAGGTTTTAAAAAATTATATAATTTAAGAGGCGGAATCTTAGATTATACAGGAGCTATAGAATAAAATATATTGGTATAATATATGCTATATTTGTAAATAATAATTATGTAAAAAGATTGACACAACAAAAAAACAATGATACAATGAATGATGTATTTAAGAAGAAACAGCCGTTTCTCACCTTACGGCAATGCTTAGTAGGGTATGTAATTTTGTATTAATTTCTAGCTATAAGTTTAGTTAGGTTTTTATAAGATACTAGAGGGCGGCATAATATGTCCTCTATTTTTGTTGTGTTTTTATTTAAAATTTTGGAGGTGACTTGGTATAAGTAAGGATTTTACTTGTAATGAAGCTATAAGAGTTAAAGAAGTTAGAGTGATTGATTCAGAAGGTAATCAATTAGGTGTACTTCAAACAAAGGAAGCTCAAAAAATTGCGGAAGAGAAAGAATTAGATTTAGTTATGATTTCTCCAAATGCTAATCCACCAGTGTGTAGGATTATGGATTTAGGTAAGTATATTTATGAGCAATCAAAGAAAGAAAAAGAAGCTAAGAAAAAGCAAAAGGTAACTGTTCTTAAGGAAATAAGATGCAGTCTTACTATTGAAGAAAATGATATTGCAATAAAAGCAAAAAATGCTAGAAAGTTTTTATTAGACGGGGATAAAGTTAAAATCACTGTTAGATTTAAAGGAAGAGAAGCACAATTAGGACATATTGGACAAAAAATATTAGATAACTTTGTTTCTAAATTAGAAGACGTTTGTGTTGTTGAAAAGCCTGCTAAGCATGAAGGTAGAAACATGACAATGGTTTTAGGCCCTAAAAAAGCGTAACTTGAGAGGAGATAAGTATCATGCCAAAAATGAAAACCCACAGAGGTGCAGCAAAGAGATTTAAGAAAACTGGAACTGGAAAGTTAAAAAGAGCGAAAGCTTTTAAGAGTCATATATTAACAAAGAAAAGTGCTAAGAGAAAGAGAAACTTAAGAAAAGCTGCTTATGTTTCAACTACTCAAGAAAAAGCAATGAAGAAATTATTACCATACCTATAATATAGAGGTTTTTAGGAGGATTAAACATGGCTAGAGTTAAAAGAGCGGTAAATGCTCGTAAGAATCATAAAAAAGTATTAAAGCTTGCAAAAGGATATTATGGTGGAAAAAGCAGATTATTTAAAACTGCTAACGAATCAGTAATAAGAGCTTTAAGAAATGCTTATGTTGGAAGAAGATTAAAGAAAAGAGATTTTAGAAGACTTTGGATAGCAAGAATCAATGCTGCAACAAGAATGAATGGTCTTTCATACTCAAAATTTATGAATGGAATTAAATTAGCTGGAATAGATATGAATAGAAAAATGTTATCAGAAATAGCTATAAACGATCCAAAAGCATTTGCAGATTTAGTAGAATTAGCAAAGAGCTCAATTAAGTAGTTTATACTATTTATAAAACACCTTAAAGTTAATATTTTAAGGTGTTTTTATTTTATAAAAAAATTTAAAGCTTAAAAATAATATTTTAGTAGAGTTAATGAATATATTGATTAACAAAATTTATATGGTAGTTATATAATATATATAAGACTTACAAAGATTAAAAAAAGAGGGGATTAAAGTGAAAATAGGATTAGTATTATCAGGTGGCGGAGGAAAAGGAGCTTATGAACTTGGAGTTTGGAAGGCATTAGTATATTTAAATATTCATAAATACATAACTGTATTTTCAGGAACATCAATTGGAGCTTTTAATGCTGTATTATTTGCTCAAGATAATATAAAAGATGCTGAATCCTTATGGGAAGAAGTAACAATAGATAAATTAATTCCTATTAGTAAATTTGAGTTATTCAAAAAGGGAGTAGGTCTTATATTAGGAGGAAGAAATTTAAATATAGCTAAAAAGTATATGAATCAAAAAATAGAAGAAGGTGCAGTATCTAAAGAAGGTGCAAGAAATATAGTAGACAAGTATTTAAATATTAATATGATGAAGGAAAACAATAAGGTTTGTTATGCAGCTTGTACTGAATTGCCTGATTTTAAAGTAAAATATTTTAAAGTAAATGATTTTAATGAAGAATTGGGAAAAGAAATTATAATAGCATCCGCATCACTCCCATTAATATATGAGCCTACAGAGCTTTTTGGATGTAAGTATATAGATGGAGGTATTTGTGATAATACACCTATACAACCCGTTTATGGAGAAGGGTGTGATATTATAATAGTAGTATTATTATCTAAAGAAGCAAAAGTTGATAAAGCGTTATATCCCAATACTAAAATAATAGAGATATATCCAAGAAATTTAAATGAAAGTGTAATTAATGGAACATTAAATTTAGATGAAGAAGCTAAAAAAAATAGAATAAGAGAAGGATACGAAGATACAATATCTCTTTTAGAGCCAATTATGCAAATGACAGAATTTAAAAATAAAGTAGAAGAAGAAGAAAAGTTTCCCAGGTTATTTAAAATATATAACTTTATAAAAAGTATAGTAAGACATTATAAAAAAGATGATATCAGCATAGGTTTATAAATTAAAAAACTGAGATGATACTCTCAGTTTTTTAATATATTAAATTTGAATAAACATTATTATATTCATAAGTTAGGCCTTCATATATAAATTCTTTATGACTAATATTTAATAAATCACTAGGCTTTGTTAGGCCTGGAATTTTATCAGAGTCATATATGTTACTTTTAATTAAAAGGTGTGAAATAAATTCTGAACAAAAATAATGGTTGTCCCTTTTCATTGGTCTATTTATAGCAACTCCAATTAATCCTAATAGACTATATTTATATTTTTTTTGCTCTTTTAGGAAGCTTTTAAGTTCTTCTTTTAATAATTTATATTGGTTATTATCGACACTAATTTTATAAATGACACATCTGCTATTTTGAAATCTTTTATATACACCATCTTGTAAGTTTTCTTCTACAAGTCCACCTATAAAAGGAATTTGTGGAAAGACTCTTCCAAATGAATACATTTTTTTGAAGGAGTCATCAAAACTCAAGGAAACATGTACATATTCGTCTTTTGTGTAGTAATTAATACATTTTGAAAGTAGCGTACCAGTATTTGAAAACACTAAGTAAATATGTTTATTTTTCATATTGTAAAATCATCCCCCAAATAATAAATAATAATATAAAAGCATTCTATAGATATGATTATATATTATAAATCTTAAATAATCCTTAAGAAAATCTGAAAAAATACAAATTTTATTAAAAATATTTAATAGTTAATATATATATATTATGTCAATGATATATTAATGAAGCTTTATAATTAAATAAATAATAATTATAAAAAATAAATAATATTTGATTAATTAATATAAACTAGAAATATGCTTAGCAATAAGATATTATAATTTATAAATGGATCTTTTACAATAGGAATTTAATGCAAGAGGTGGTTATTTGAAAAAGAATGCAATGCAAAGGGAATTTAAAAAGCTAAAATCACAGATTGGTCAAATAGAAGAAATAGCACATAATTCAAAAGTAGGTGCTTTAATTGAACAAGAATCTTCATTAAGGAAAAAGATAAGACAATTAAAAGAAATGGAAAGCGAAGGATTTAAAGAGTTTTCAGATATAAATGAAAGATATGAAGAACTTTTGGAATATGTCTCTAAAAGATTACTGGATGATTATAATAAAAAGAACAATACAAATTTCGATTTCTATCAAGTAATAAGAGGAAATTATAATAGTTTTATAAACTCAGGATTTATGTCTGTATTAACAAAGCAACATATACCAAAGCTTATTTCTAAAGAGTTTGAAGAAAATTTCCCAAGTAATCCTAAAGATGAATACAAATTAGCAAGAAATATAAAGAGAAAGATTTATATACATCTAGGTGAAACTAATACAGGTAAAACCTATACAGCTATGGAAAGATTAAAAGTGGCTAAAAAAGGTGTTTATTTATCACCTTTAAGAATTCTAGCATTAGAAAACTATGAAAAATTAAATAATAATAATATTCCTTGTAATCTTTTAACAGGAGAAGAAGAAATATTAAAAGAGGGAGCAACACATACATCTTGTACAATAGAAAAGGTAGATTTAAAAAAAGAATATGATATAGCAATTATAGATGAAATTCAAATGATAGATGA
Organism: Clostridium sp. C8; assembly: GCF_001010885.1. Lineage (NCBI taxonomy): Bacteria > Bacillati > Bacillota > Clostridia > Eubacteriales > Clostridiaceae > Clostridium > Clostridium sp. C8. The sequence goes on from NZ_LBMX01000040.1 coordinate 92,911, forward strand.
CTCTCAACGGGGAGCAGCTTGGAGTAGAGCCTTGCTTGGACTTAGGTGCAATGAAATCCATATTTGTGGAGCTTTAAATGCTAAGGCTGTAGTAGAGAAAATAGTAACTGATTGTAATGATGATTATGAATTTAAAGAATATAAACGAAGTATTCCATTAGAAGTTCAAGAAAATAATTTCAACTATAATAATGCAGAAGAGGGAGATGCTATAGTTGTATTCTCTAAGAAAAAGGTTCTACAAATAGCGCAGCAATATTCGGATTTAGGTATAAAAACTAGTATAATTTATGGGGATTTACCTCCAGAGGTTAGAAGAAAACAATATGATATGTTTATAAGCAAAGAAAATAAAGTTCTTATAACTACTGATGCTATAGGTATGGGTGTTAACCTTCCAATAAAGAGAATAGTATTTTTAGATATACAAAAATTTGATGGAGAAGAAATAAGGTATCTTACATCACAAGAAATAAAGCAAGTTGCAGGTAGAGCCGGTAGAAAAGGTATATATGAGATTGGCTATGTAGCTACTGTAAGAGATAATCAGAAATTTATAAAAGAGAAGCTAGAAGAAAGAGATAAAATCATAAATTCAGCTGTGATAGGACCTTCAGAAGCTATATTAAATATTAAAAGCTTACCTCTTAATGAAAAATTAGCTTTATGGGCAACGAGGGAAGAATCTATAGATTATTATAGGAAAATGGATATAAATGAATATTTAGTTATATTAGATAGTATTAAGAGATATAAGTTGAAGGAAGAAGTTCAGTGGGATCTATTAAAAATACCATTTGATATATCAAAAGAAGAACTTATGAATACATTCTTAGATTATGTTGAAGAGTTATTTGTTATAAAAAATAAAACAATAACTAGACCACAATGTTTTAAGGGAAATTTAGATGAACTTGAATGCTATTATCAAAGGATAAATATTTACTATTCATTTTGTAAAATATTCAATTTGGAATTTGATTTTAAATGGATACATGAAGAAAGGCTTAAAGTAAGTGAAGAGATAAACGAAATATTAGTTAGGCTTTAGTTAAAATAATAAAAGTAAAATAACTAATCTTGAAAGGAAGATAAAATGATATATAAATTTAAATTTGAAGACAAGGAATATATTTTAGAAGAGGAAAACTTAGAATATTTTGCAAATGATGAAAATGAAGAACTTCAAGAATTTGATACTGAAAAGGTATTAGAATTACTTTCAAATAGCAATGAAGCAGAATTTCAAAATGCATATTATGAAAGTTGTTGTAGCAATTGTAGGGCAGGAAAAGAAGAAAAAAAGAAAGTTTTTGACTTCTTAGAGTTCTATTTTTATGCTTATGGAAAAAATAATAAATTTATTACAAGCAGTATAGATAATCAATACGATAAAAAATCTTTCACTAGGCTAAATAGAGAAGGTATAGTAGATAAGAGTTACTTAGTTACAGTAATAGTTTGTAAAAATTGTGGTATGTATTCTATAGAAGTAGAAGAATTTGAACTGTAATTTATAAAGTAAATAAATGATGTATTAAAAAATTTTTAGGGTATAAAATACTTTTGAAAGGATGTGTTTTATATGTCAAGGAATACAAAAAGTAAAAATCCTATGCAAAAGGGATTAAGAAGACAAAAGTTACATGAAAATCAAAATAATATTGGAAATGATAAAAATAAAAATGAATATACAGATTTTGATGGAGAACCAATAAAATAATTTAAACTTAAAATAGCTAAGATTATATTTTTATAATTTTAGCTATTTTTTAATTCTTAATATTAAGTTAAGGTTAATATTAAATTGTTATAAAAATGTATAATTATGATAATATATAATGAGAATAAATATAAAGGGGCTTGGTTATGAGTAAGAAATTAGACTTGATAATAGGAACAATTATAATTATATATTCTATAAGCATAAACCTATTATTTGGGAAAATAACTTTTAGTGAAGTTTTCTTTGCATTAGGAGTTATTTTAATTATTTATCATTATATAAAAAATAAATTGAGAAAATATTTTAATAAGAAATTCAAAAGCAAAAAAATAATTAATATAGGTAAATACTGTATAATAGCTATTATTTTGTTTTTTATGATTATAGAATGTGCAATAGTTATATTTCCTAAAAAAGATAATAGTTATTCTAATTATGTTATAGTTCTTGGTGCAGGAGTTAAAGGAAAAAGGCCGAGCCTTACATTAAAACAAAGATTAGATACAACAATTAAATATATTAATAATCAAGACAAGAAACCTAAGATAATAGTATCAGGGGGACAAGGTCCAGGTGAAGATATATCAGAGGCGCAAGCAATGAAAAAATATTTAGTAGATAATGGAATAAAGGAAGAATTGATAATAATGGAAAAAAAGTCTACAAATACAAATGAAAATTTATTATTTTCAAAAGATATATTAGAAAATGAGACATCTAAGAGTATATCAGATTTAGATATAAAAATAATAACTTCAGATTTTCATGCATTTAGAAGTAATATGATAGCAAAAAAACTAAATTATAATACAGTTAGCTTTTATACAAACAACACATTACCTTTATTAGTTCCAGTTATGTATTCTAGAGAGTTACTAGCAGTAATTAAATCTTATTTAATAGATATAAAAAAATAAATTTATAAAATTATATAAAGGTAAAAGAAAATTATTGTAGAATATTAGATTAGGTAAGAAATAATATAAGTAATTAAGAATATAGACGAGGTATAAGGGGGAAATAATATGTCTAAGGTTACTTCCTGTTCAATAGTGATTAAGGATGATTTTAAAAATGTATTTATTGTAAAAAAGAAAGTAAAGAAAAATGAACAGGAATTTTGGTACAATGTAGGGAAAAAATTAAAAGGAAGAGAATCCGAAGAAAAATGTATTTCACGTGCTATAAAGGAAGATTTAAAATCTATAGTCTTTAATGTAGAGAAAATAGATAATATAGTAAATGAAGAAAATAAAGAAATATATGCAGTTTATCAAGGAGAACTAAAGACACAAGTTACATATGGAAATGATATAGTTGAAGGAGCTTGGGTAAGTTTAGAAGAATTAGATAATTTTAATTTAGCTCCAGGAGAAAAAGATAAAATTTTAATGTATTATAATAAATAGCAAGAAGTGATGTCTTTAGAGAACATCTATTTATTAATGAAAGATGAAGTTCTATTGACATCATAAACTGGAATAATTATCATATAATTAATAAGATTAATATAAATTCATTTGTTTAGAGAAAAAGTCTTTATTCATTTGTTTTAATATTTATCTATATACTTAAATAAAAATATAACATCTAACAAAAAAGAGAAATCTAATTTGAAAGATAGTAGAAAATAATTTATTAAGAATAAAAGTTTATAAATTAAGCATACGCTTAGTTTATTTTATAATGCTATAAATTTTATTGTTAATATAAAAAGTCTATTTTCTTTGAATTAAGAAAGTAGACTTTTATTTTGCTTTACAAAATTAAGGAGGTAACTATGAAAATAGGGGTTATAAGTGCTATTTTAGAAGATCCAAATAAATGTAATGCTGAATTTAATGAAGTTGTTGCAAGCTTTAGAGGAAGTATTAAAGGTAGGATGGGGATACCACTAGAAAATGAAATATCAATTATATCTATAGTTGTTACAGGTGACTTAAATGAAATTAATAGTTTAACAGGAAAACTTGGAAATATTAAAGGAGTAACAGTTAAAACAGCTATTAGTAAGAAAGAGCTGTAGTAAAAAAGTATAAGTACATAATAAAAATAAACATAATAAAGTATCTATCAATGGATTTTTGGAGGAGTGTATATGGTAGTTAAAAATATTATAGATAAGCTATATAAGTTTAATAATGCTAGTAGGGATGAACTTATTTTTTTATTAGATAATCTAAATCAAGAAGATAAAACTTATTTAATACAGAAATCTCATGAAACTAGAATGAAAACTTATGGGGATAAGGTTTATATGAGAGGTCTTATTGAGTTTACAAACTTCTGCAAAAGAAACTGTGTTTATTGTGGAATAAGAAGAAGTAATACAGAAGCAGATAGATATAGATTAACAAAAGAAGATATTATGGAATGTGTTGATATTGGGGACAGGCTGGGCTATAAGACATATGTTCTTCAAGGTGGAGAAGATGATTATTTTACAGATGAAGTAATGATAGAAATAATAAGAATGATTAAGGAAAAATACCCCAATAATGCAATAACATTATCTTTAGGAGAAAGAAGTTATGAATCTTATAAGAAGATGTTTGAGGCCGGTGCTGACAGATATTTATTGAGGCATGAAACAGCTACAAAGGAACTTTATGATGAACTTCATCCAGGAGCTAGTTTTGAAGAAAGAAGGCAGTGTTTAAAAAATCTAAAGGAAATAGGATATCAAGTGGGAGCAGGCTTTATGGTTGGGCTTCCAAAACAAACTAATAAAGATTTAGTTAATGACTTACTATTTGTAAAAGAGTTGGAGCCTCATATGTGTGGAATTGGTCCGTTTATTCCCCATAAGGATACTCCTCTTAAAAATAATAAAGCTGGAACACTAGAAAAAACAACTACAATGTTAGCATTAGTAAGATTGCTATTGCCTAATGTTTTATTGCCATCTACAACTGCTCTTGGAAGTATAGATTCAACAGGTAGAGAAAAAGGCATAAAAGCAGGAGGAAATGTAGTTATGCCTAATTTATCACCAACTAGTGTAAGGGAAAAATATTCACTTTATGATGGGAAAATATGCACTGGAGATGAGGCTGCAGAATGTAGGCAGTGTATCGAAGGAAGGATAAGAAGGGCTGGATTTAACGTTGAAGTAACAAGAGGTGATAATGTAGCCTGGGAAAAAGAGCATGGATATAAATTTGTGCAAGAAAAAATCAGAGCTGAAAATATAAGGATAATAAATTAAAATAAATAAATTATAAGTTATAGGAGTGTTTTATATGTTTATTGATCATGAGTATATTGAAAAAATTTTAGAAGAAGCTAAGAATGCAACAAAAGAAGAAATAAATGCTGTTTTAGAGAGAGCTAAGAAGAGAGAGGGATTATCATATGAAGATATAGCAGTATTACTTCAAGTAGAAGATGAGGTAGATTTGAAAGAAATATATAAATTAGCAGGAGAAATTAAAGACTCAATTTATGGGAAAAGAGTTGTAATGTTTGCTCCTTTATATGTAAGTGACTATTGTGTAAATAATTGTGTTTACTGTGGATATCAAAGATGTAATGAATTTGGAAGAAGAAAATTAACTATGGAAGAAGTAAGAGAAGAAGTTAAAATTCTTGAAAAAATGGGACACAAAAGACTTGCTTTAGAACTTGGAGAAGACCCTGTAAATGCTCCAATAGAGTATGTATTAGAATGTTTAGATACAATTTATAAAACTCAAAATGAAAATGGAGAAATAAGGAGAGTAAATGTTAATATAGCAGCAACAACTGTTGAGAATTATAAAAAATTAAATGAAGCTAAGATAGGAACTTATATTTTATTCCAAGAAACATATCACAAACCAACTTATGAAAAAATGCATCCCAAATCAATTAAAGGAGACTACAATTATCATTTAACAGCTTTTGATAGAGCAATGGAAGCTGGAGTAGATGATGTTGGAGCAGGAGTTTTATTTGGTTTATCTGATCCTAAATTTGAAGTTATAGGTCTTATGATGCATAATAAACATTTGGAAGAAAAGTTTGGAGTAGGATTCCATACCATTTCAATGCCAAGACTAAAGCCAGCTAAAGGAATGACTTTAGAGCAATTTCCTCATATAGTTGATGATGATATGTTCAAAAAATTAGTTGCAATAGTAAGAATTGCTGTACCATTTACAGGCATAATAATGTCAACAAGAGAAACTGCAGAGATGAGAAGAGAATTATTAAAATGTGGAGTATCACAATTAAGTGCAGGTTCAAGTACAGGTGTTGGAGGCTATAAGGATAGAGAAGAAGGAAAAGAAGTTTCTCAATTTAAAACATCAGATGAAAGAACTCCTCTTGAAGTATTAAAGGGAGTTTTAGATGATGGATATATTCCAAGTTATTGCACAGCATGCTATAGAAAAGGAAGAACTGGAGAAAGATTTATGACTCTTGCTAAAAGTGGAGAAATTCAAAATATGTGTGAACCTAACGCAATGGCTACATTATTAGAATTTGCTCTAGATTATGGTGATAAGGAAATATTAGAAAAATCAGAAAAAGTTATAAGTAAAGAAATAGAGAATATAAAAAGAGAAGATATAAAAAATGTACTAAAAAGTAACTTAGAAAAACTAAGAAAAGGACAAAGAGATTTATATATATAGGGGGAGTTTACCATGAATTCAACACCAAATGCAAATAGGAAGCATATTGCAGTGTTTGGGAAAACTAATGCAGGAAAATCATCATTAATAAATAAATTTTTAGGTCAAGAAATTTCGCTTGTTTCAGAAAAGGAAGGGACAACAACAGATCCAGTTCAAAAAGCCATGGAGCTTATACCAGTTGGACCAATTTTGATGATAGATACAGCAGGGTTTGAAGATAAAAGTGAACTTGGGGAAATAAGAATAAAAAAAACATTAGATATTATTAAAAGAACAGATGTAGCAATTTATATCTTTGATATTAATGATATTGATTTGAAAAAGTTTAAAGAAATTAAGAGAAATTTTAAAAAATATAATATACCTTATATAATTGTTATAAATAAATGCGATAGTGTAAAAGAAAATATATTAGAAGAATTAAAAAGTAAATTCAATGATTCAATATTTTTATCATCACAAACAGGTGAAGGAATAGAGTTATTAAAAGAAAAACTCATAAACATATTAAAACAGGAAGAAGAAGAACTTCCAATAGTAGGGGATCTGCTTAACTATAATAGTAAAGTAGTTTTAGTTGTTCCAATAGACTCAGAAGCTCCAAAGGGAAGAATAATACTACCACAGGTACAATGCATAAGAGATTGTTTAGATCATGGAATAAAGAGTTATGTTGTTAGAGATACAGAACTTAAAGGTGCACTTGAAGATATAAAAGATATAGATTTAGTAATAACAGATTCCCAAGCATTTAAAGAAGTTGACAAGATTGTTCCTAAAAATATAAATCTAACAAGTTTTTCAATGCTATTTGCAAGACAAAAGGGAGACTTTAAAGAGTTTGTAAAGGGAGCGTTACAAATTAAAAAATTAAATAAAGACTCAAGAATATTAATGGCAGAAAGCTGTACTCATAATGTTTCTCATGAAGATATTGGAAGAGTAAAAATTCCAAAGCTATTAAATAACTATGTTGGAGCAGAATTAACATATGATTATAGTATTTTTCATGACTTTCCTGAGGATATGGATAAATATGATTTAATAATTCATTGTGGAGCATGTATGATTAATAGGAAAACTGTAGTTAATAGAGTAAATCAATGTAGAGAAAAAAATGTTCCGATAACTAATTATGGAATTGTACTGGCATATTTAAATGGAATTTTGGAAAGAAGTTTATCTTTATTTAATATTAAGTATGATGATATAATATAAAGACTGAATTTAACTAAAGAAAAGGGGGAGTGTTAATTATGAAGGAATTAGCAATGGAAGCAAATAGATGTTATATGTGTAAAAAACCAAGATGCCAAGCACACTGTCCTATAAATACTTCTATTCCAGAAGTTATAGAATTATTTAAAGAAGGGCAAATAGCAAAGGCTGGGGAAATTTTATTTCAAAATAATCCACTATCATTAGTGTGTGCTATAGTATGCCCTCATGAAGACCAATGTAGAGGAAATTGTATTAGAGGAATAAAAGACGAACCAGTAAGCTTTTGTGATATAGAGAAGCATGTATCAAAATATTATTTAGAAAACATAAAGCTTGAAAAAGAAAAAGAATTAGAAGAAAGAATTGCAATAATAGGTGGAGGACCAGCTGGAATAACTATAGCATTCATATTAGCGCAAAAAGGATATAAAGTTACTATATTTGATTCACATGACAAAATAGGTGGAGTATTAAGATATGGAATACCAGAATTTAGACTTCCCAATAGTATTATAGATCATTATGAAGAAAGATTAATTGAGTTAGGAGTTAAAATAAGACCAAATACATTAGTTGGACCTGTTTTAACCTTAGATAAACTTTTCTTTGATGGATATAAAGCTATATTTATAGGTACTGGAGTATGGAATCCTAAGACATTAGATATAAAAGGCGAAAGTTTAGGGCATGTACATTATGCAATAGATTATTTAAAATCACCTAGTGTTTATAACTTGGGAAATAAAGTATGTGTAATAGGAGCTGGAGATGTTGCGATGGATGCAGCAAGAACAGCAAAAAGAAATGGTGCTAAAGAAGTATATATTTTATATAGAAAAGGAATGGAAAATATACCTGCAACAAAAGCTGAGTTAGAAGGAGCAATTTCAGATGAAATTAAGTTTGAGTTGTTTAAGTCTCCTGTAGAGTTAACAGAAGAAGGAGTTAAATATATAGAAACAGAAAATGTTGTAGATGAAGATGGAAAAATCAGCACTATAGTTATTGAAGGAAAAGAAGAAATATTTGAATGTGATTCAATAATAATTGCTGTAAGTCAATCTCCAAAGAATAATATTGTTTCAAATACAACAGGACTTGAAACAAATAAGTGGGGGCTTCTATTAACAGATGAATATGGTCATACAACAAGAGACGGAGTTTTTGCATCAGGAGATGTAGTTACCGGAGCTAAAACTGTGGTTAGAGCAGCATCCCATGCCAAAATAGTTGCAGAAGAAATAGAAAAATACATTCAAAAAAATAAGTAAATTCAGTGAAGTAGAGTGTATGCATAATTAAATATAGATTATAAGAGAAAATTTTAATTATATTAATTTAAACAATTTGAAAAAGGAGATAACACTATTAGTTTCTCCTTTTTTTAATAGTGTGAAACAAAAAGTAAAAATTTTTAAATTTCCTATAAATTATAAAAAAACTATTTACAATGTAACAATGTTACGTTAATATTGAAAGAATAAATAAGATAATTGAAATGAAAGATGAGGCATCTTTAGATGATTTAGCCTATATATTCTCTAATAATATAAAAGATATAAAAATAACTCGAGATTATTTAACCAATATATTATCAAGAGAAATAATAACACGCTATGAAGAGATAATTGATACTAAAGATATATATGAAGAAAACAATATTTTTTCACTATTTATATATAATAAACTTATCAATTTAGGAAGTTTAAATATTTCAGAAATAAAGGAAATAACAATATTAGCAAATAGAGATTATGAGAAAATAGATAATAGAGATTATGAGCTTATCATAAAAAGGAAATATGGGGTATGCTATTACTATATAGTAGTAGATAATATTGATATGTTTAACGATGATTCATCTATTAATCTTGCAAAAATAAATATTAATAAAGTTATAGAGGAAATAAAAAGATTGTAGAAGAAAAAAAGTTATAGGGCTACCTATAACTTTTTTGTTTAAAAATTAAGTATAATTAAGAAAGTACTACCTAATTTATTATGTTAATCATATAGATTATTAATTGAAACATATATATAATATAAGTATGAGAAGGATTTAAACTCAAAGAGGAGGAATATATGGTAGCAATTGTAAAACTATTAAATGAAGTATGTGAAAAAACTAATATTAGGGTTAGATTATTAGATTCTAGTAACAATGAAATTTTTGATAATTTACCAACAACGGAATCAAAGGTTATGAGAAAAATATCTGTAAAAGATAAAATTTATAAATTGATTTTAGAACAAGATGATATTAGAATAATACCAGCAATTGAGTATATATTAAATAAATGTATAACAGAAGAAAATATAATAGAAGAATTGCTTGAAGGGAAAAAGCAATGGGATGTATTGTTAGATCCATCAATAACTAAAGCAAATAAAATGTTACTTATTGAAGCTATTAAAGAAAATGAAGTTTTAGAAATAGTAAAGGATACATATTCCGATAATAATGTTTATATTGGAGAAATCTACGATAGAATAATTGTAATTGGGAATTTAGAAGATGAAAAAGAATATGCTCTTTCATTAAAGGAAACAATTATTCAAACTTTAGGAATAAATATAAAAATATGTATAAGTAATTTAGACTATACATTCGAAGGATTTAAAAAAGCATATAATAAATCTGTACAAACCTTAGAAATAGGAAGAAAATTCAAAATAAAGCCTGAAATATATTGTATTGAAGAAATGTATTTAGAAAAGGCTATTTTTAATTTATCAGATAAATATGTACAAGAGTTAAAGGAAGAATATAAGGATATATTTAAAAACTTAAGTCATGAATTAATACAAACAATTGAAGAAATATTAAAATGTGACTTATCTTTAACTAAAGCATCTAAAAATCTATATGTACATAGAAATACATTAATGTATAGAATTGAAAAAATTAAAAAGGAAACTGGATTTGATATACGTAATTTTAAGGAAGCTACTTTCCTTTATATTTTATATATGAACAGCAAAAGAAATTAATTAAATGAAAAATTAATAAAATAAGTAAAATTAAAAAATAACCATAATAAGTATTAGGATTTCTTATTATGGTTATTTTTATAATCATGTATATTGATATCTATAATAGTTATATATAAATAAACAAACCTAAAAAGCCTGTTAATGCTATAATTGTTAATGGATTAAACTTATATCTCCTAAGTAAAAATAGTGAAATAGAAAAAATTATAATAGCAAATATGTTAAGGTTATTCAAATTTCCACTTAGTGTAGTTCTACCTAAAAATGCAATTAAAATTATAGAGGAAGCAGATGATGCAATAAGACCAATTGAAGTTGAACGAAGACCTTTTAAAATATTTGCAATTTCTTCGATATCATTATGCTTTTTAAAAAAATTAAATAAGAAAATAGAAATAATTACACCAGTAATTACGCAAGCGAAGGTAGCTAATATTGCACCAAGGATTCCAGCTATTCTTAGGCCAACAAAAGTTGAAGCATTAATTGATAAGGGACCTGGTGTCATTTGAGATATAGTAATAATATCAGTAAATTCTTGAATAGTAAGCCAACCATATTTATTTACCATTTGGTCTTGAATTAGAGGCATTATAGCATAGCCACCACCAATACTAAAAGAACCTATTTGCCAAAAGCTTAAAAATAAGGTAATAAGGATATTAATCATTTCTGAGTCCTCCTAATTTTTTCTTCTTAACATATACTTGAGTAAGGCTGACTATTACTCCAAAAATAATAATAGCTAGTACATTTACATTAAAGAAGAAGCTAGCTATAAATGATAGAGGAACTAAAAGTGATAGTAATAAATTTTTTTTCTTAAATACATCTTGGCTCATATCAATAACTAGATCTACAATTGTAGCTGCAACACCGGCTTCCATTCCTTTAAGAACTGAAGAAATAATCATATTACTTCTGAATGCTTCGTAGAAGAAAGATATAATAGATAATATTAATAAAGGAGGTAAAACCGTACCTATACATGTGATAATAGCTCCTTTTACACCTAAAAGGTTATATCCTATTAGTGAGGATAAATTAACAGCAATGGCTCCTGGATTCGATTGAGCTATTGCTGCCATATCTAGTAGCTCTTCATTATTTATCAGTTTCATATCTTCAACTAAATACTTTCTTAATAATGGAATAATTACGTAGCCTCCACCAAAGCTGAAGCAACTGACTAAAAATGTCACCTTAAAAAGTGAAAAATATAGCTTAAAACTTTTAATTTTCATGCCATGCACTCCTTATGATTTACTCTTATGCTTATAAGTATATAGCATGGACATAGGATAAGTATAATAGTATAATTTTATATAATATATAAACATTTAGTAATGAATTAGGAGGGGAAAATGAAGATTAGGCATTTACGTATTTTTAAAACAGTATGCGAAGAGGAAAGTGTCACTAAGGCATCTGAAAAGTTATTTATGACGCAGCCAGCAGTTTCCCATGCTATAAGTGAGTTAGAGGATTATTTAGGAGTATCTTTATTTGATAGAATTTCAAGAAAAGTTTATTTAAATGAGACAGGTAAATTATTTCTTACAAAGGTTACAAAGCTATTAGACTTATACGATGATTTAGATAAAAATATTAAAGAATTAGAAGATAATGCTGTTATTAAGATAGGATCTTGTATAACTATTGCAAACTTTATTTTGCCTACTATAATAGGGAAATTTCAAGGCGTTTGTAAATCTACTCCAACAAAAATTATAGTAGATAATGCTAGAAGTATTGAAAATATGTTATGTAAGAATGAAATTGATTTAGGGTTAATAGAGGGAGTTGTTTATAATGAAGAACTTGAAAGAATACCTTTTTCTTATTATGAATTAGTAGTAGCTTGTTCTAATAAACATAAATTTGCAAAAGAAAAACCTATAACGTTAAGTGAGTTAGTAAAAGAAAAGTTACTATTAAGAGAAAAGGGAAGTTCTATTAGAGATATTTTTGATAGTGCCATGCTATTACATGATATAAGAGTAAATCCCAGTTGGACAAGTGTTAATTCTCAAGTTTTGATAGAAGCTGCAAAAGAAAATTTAGGGATAACAGTATTACCTAGGGTATTAGTTGAAAATGAAATTAATTTAGGAAATCTTGTTGAAATTAAAGTTAATGAGCTTAATTTATCTAATATAAATCATATTGTTTTTTATAAAGGAAAAGTACAAACTAATAGTTTCAAGGAATTAATAAATATAATAAAAAATAGTCTATAGACTTGTCCTTCAAAAAAGTCTATAGACTATTTTTATAATTTATTACTTAAAGTCCTAGAGAATATTAATAAGCATTTTCTGTAAATTCAAATTTTCTTACATCAAATAATCCTTTATCAGTTATTTTTAAATCAGGAATAACTGGCAGTGATAAGAATGATAAAGTCAGGAATGGATTAAAATTAATATCTGGAGCAACTTCTTTTATAGCTAAATGTAGCTTTTCTAAATCATCAACAACTTCTTGAGATTTTCTTGAAGTTATCAATCCAGCAATTTCTAGTTGAATTGATGCTAATACTTTTTTGTTTTTAACAACTATAATTCCACCATTTATTTTTTTCAACTCTTCAACTGCAAATATGATATCTTCGTCAGATGTTCCACAGGTTATTAAGTTGTGAGAATCATGAGCAACAGTTGTGGCAATTGCCCCATATTTTAAGTTTAAACCTTTTATTACTCCAAGACCAATATTACCAGTATTTTTATGTCTTTCAATTACAGCTATTTTTAATAAATCTAAATCTACATCACATTGAAATGATTTTGTATTTTTTAAAGTATTTATATCAATTTTTATATGAGCACTTTCAAGTTTATTTGGATTAATTCCAATTACATTAAGCTTTGTTTTATTATGCAAATTTATTTCTAAGTCTTTTGCTGTAAATTCATTTATATTAATATTATTTAATTTAGGGAATTTAGAGATTTTATTAGAAGTAGTAGCAACTAATTTATTATCTTTTACAACTAAAGAACCTTTCTTATAAACTGAGTTAATTTTAAAGTTAGATAAGTCATCTAAAATTATGAAATCAGCTATATATCCAGGGGCAATAGCTCCTTTGTATTTTAGTGAATAACATTCTGAAGTGTTTAATGTGCACATTTGTATAGCAGTTTCAGGTGATAAGCCATGAGAAATAGCCATTTGTATAGAACTATCTATACTTCCATTTTTTATTAAGTCATCTATATGTTTATCGTCTGTACAAAAACATATCCTTCTACTATTAGAAATAGAAACAGATTTTATTAATTCATTTAAGTTTTTTGCAACGGAACCTTCTCTAATATGAACATACATACCACGTCTAAGCCTATGAGTAACTTCTTCTATAGAGCAGCATTCATGATCTGTAAGCACATTTGCAGTAGCGTATACATTAAGCATATCATTTGTGAAACCTGCACAATGCCCATCTATAATAAACTTATTTGATTTGGCATCCCAAAGTTTATTAAGCATACTATTAGAGCAATTTATAACAGCAGGAAAATTCATAACTTCAGCAAGACCTAGGACATTAGGTTCATTATATAATGGAAATAAGTCACCACTTTCTAATATAGCACCAGAAGTTTCAAAAGAAGTGGCTGGAACGCATGAAGGAAGCATAAAGTAATAATCAAAAGGTGTATCTTTAGCAAGGTCCATAATAAGTCTTATACCTTTATCCCCTAGTACATTAGCAATTTCATGAGGGTCAATAATTATAGATGTGATTCCATGTAACAAAGCTGCTTTATAGTATTCTTTTGGGGTTACAAGGGATGATTCAATATGGGCATGAGCATCTATAAGACCAGGGCAAATAAATTTACCAGTACCATCAATTTCAACTATGCCTTTATAATTACCAAACCCAACAATAACACCATTTTTAATAGCAACGTTGTCAACAAAGGAGCTGTTTTGGAATACGTCAACAATAGTTATATTATTAATAACTAAGTCACATATTTCATGTTTACTTGAAGCCTTAATTTGAGATATAAAATCTTTCTTATTCATAAATTCACCTCAGAGTATATTTAAATATAATAATAAACAACCTCATCTAGATTAAAACTTCATAGTTATACTATTTAAGGTAGTATAGTAGATACGCCTAAACCATATTATTAGGCTTATAAGAATGTTATTTTTATCTATTATATGAAATAATAGCCAAACTGTCAAAAAAAATTATCTCATTATATATAGTACTGATATAAATAAAATAAAGAACTTTTAAATTACCATATTTTGTGATTTAATATAATTTATAAGGAGGGGGTATTCTTGCCAATAAAAATTCCAATAGATCTTCCAGCCTATACTGTCTTGTCTGATGAAAATATTTTTGTAATGAATATGGAAAGAGCGAAAACTCAAGATATAAGACCTTTGCAAATAGCAGTTTTAAATCTTATGCCGATAAAAATTCAATCAGAAAATCAATTGCTAAGATATCTATCCAATACTCCACTTCAAGTAGAAATAACATTGTTACAAACTAAAACTTATACATCTCAAAATACACCAATAGAGCATTTAAAAAAATTTTATAAGTATTTTGATGAAGTGAAAAATGAAAAGTTTGATGGGTTAATAATTACTGGGGCACCTGTTGAAACTATAGAGTTTGAGGATGTAACATATTGGAATGAACTTGAAGAAATAATGGAATGGAGTAAAAGCAATGTTTTCTCAACACTTCATATATGCTGGGGTGCACAAGCAGCACTATATTATCATCACAATATAAGTAAAAAAGCTTTAAAAAAGAAAATATTTGGAGTATTTCAACATAGGGTAAATAAAATTAATGAGGATTTAACTAGAGGATTAGATGATATTTTCTATGCACCACATTCTAGACATACTACAACGTCAAAAGAAGATATTGAGAAAAATGAGAATCTAGAGATATTATCGGAATCAGAAGAAGCTGGATTGTTTATAATTGCTACAAAAGATAAAAGACAAATCTTTATAACCGGTCATTTAGAATATGATAGAGACACATTGAAAAGTGAGTATTTAAGAGATATTAATAATGGAAAAGATATTGATATACCAAAAAACTATTTTCCTAAGGATGATATAAAAGAAACTCCAATGGTTAGATGGAGAGGAAGTGCAAATATAGTCTTTGGAAATTGGCTAAATTATTGTATTTATCAAAATACTCCATTTAAACTTGAAAATATTGAATAAATTGCAGCAATTAAGGGAGTAAAGCTATAGATGTTCACCTTTTATTATATTAAATAATATAATAATCTTATGAAAGCTTAATATTTGGAGGATATTATGAAAGATAGTGCAGTTATAGTTGGATGTTCGGATAAGTTTATAATATATTTTACTAAATATCTTATTTTAAATAATATTGAAACATATTTGATTATTAGGAAAAATGAAGACAGTGATATATTAAAGGAAATAGAAAAGGATGTTACTATAATAAGGCTTGATGGGAACGTAGAACATTTAAAGTTGTTTCTTAAATCTATAGAACCGAAGGTAATATATAATTTGTGTAATATAGATTTAAGTGAGAAACCAGAAATTAAAGAAGTCATTGATAGAGACTATTCAGAGGTTATTTTAATTTTAGAAGCTCTTACAGATTCAAGAAGTACTAAATTTATAAATTTTATAAATAAGACTTTAGAAGATGAAAATAAAATTTCATTGGACTTATATTCAGCTATTGAAAAATCACTAGAAAGTATAATTGAATATTATAAAAATAAATACAATATTGAAGTTTTAATAAAATATAAAACTGGAGATATGGGGTTAGATTTAGAATCATTGATGAATTATTAAAAGGAAGGAAAACTTCCTTTTATTTTTATGACAATACTCACTTTACTTATTGCTAATATATGTGATATCTTTTAAGTAAATACTTGAAAGATAAGTAATTTCAATAGGAATAGGTAAACAAAATGAAAGAACTAGTAAAAAGTCAATTAAGCAACATGGATTTATTTAAAAATATTGACACAAATACAATATATGAACTAGCCGAAATAGGCGAGAGTAAATGTTACTTAAAGGGAAGTCATATATTTAGAGATAAAGAAGAAATTAATAAAATTTACATAGTATGTAGTGGAAAAGTTTCATTATATAAATTAAATGAGTCTGCTCAAAAGAAAGTAATATTTATATTAGGGAAAGAGACTATTATTAATGCAGTAGTTTTAGATGACTTACCAGCATCTATAAACTGTGAAGTATTTGAAAAATCAGAAATATTATCTTTTGATAGAATGAGATTTCAAGAAATTATGGCAAAAGATTTTGAATTAACGAAAATAGTAATATCTTCTTTAAGCATAAAGGTGAGAAGATTGTACAGGCAGTTAAAGAACTCTACGCCTTTAAAGGTTGAAAAAAAAGTAGCGGCAAAGCTATGGAAGTTATGTAAGGATTATGGAAAAGAAATTGAAGAAGGTACTTTAATAGATTTGAATATAAGTATAACTTATCTAGCAGATATGTTTGGTGCTCCAAGAGAAACCATATCAAGAGCATTAAAAATTCTTCAAGAAAATAATTTAATAACATACGAAAAGAGAAGAATAGTAGTAAAAGATAAAGATAAAATTGTAAAATTTTTCAAGGGAATAGAAACTAAATAGAATATAAAAAATAGAGAAACTGTGATAATTATCACAGTTTTTATTTTTATTAAGCTTTATAATCTTGTTATAGAGATTGTGATTATAATCACAATAATAAGGGGGAAATTATGTTTAATGAAGAATTTAATAAAGTATCAACAGCAGCAAAAGCAAAAGTAGAATTATTAAAAGAAAACAGAATTGGTTACTTTATAAGCTCAATGCTTGCTGGAATATATGTTGGACTTGGAATTATGTTGATTTTTACAATTGGAGGATTACTTAGTTCAGCTAATTCATCAGCAACTAAAATTGTTATGGGATTATCATTTGGAGTAGCCTTGAGTTTAGTAATATTTGCAGGTTCTGAATTATTTACAGGGAACAATTTTATCATGGCTGTAGGATCATTAAATAAAGAAGTCTCTTGGTTAGAAACAATTAAGGTTTGGATAGTAAGTTTTATTGGAAATTTAATAGGTTCAATACTTGCAGGAACATTATTTTTTATGGCTGGATTAGCAAATGGTCCAGTTGGAGATTTTATAGCAAAAACTAGTGCAGCTAAAATGTCTTTGCCAGTTAGTGATTTGTTTTTTAGAGGAATATTATGTAATATATTAGTTTGCTTAGCTGTATGGTGCAGCTTTAAGTGCAAGGAGGAAGTATCTAAACTTATAATGATATTTTGGTGTTTATTTGTGTTTATAACAGCAGGATTTGAGCATAGTGTAGCCAATATGACTTTATTAACAATAGGATTACTTTCACCAGCAGGCACAGCTGTAAGCATAGGCGGATATGCATATAACATTATAATAGTAACATTAGGTAATATGGTAGGAGGAATTGTATTTATGGCAATACCTTATTACATAATATCTAGAAAGAAAAAAGTCAACTAATTAAATAAACTAAGAGGTGTTTAAGATGGGATATAAGCTTAAAGTAGAAGAATTTAATAAGGGATTACAAGAATTATCAAAAAAGTATAAGATATATGCACCAAAGGTTTTTGAAGGAAAAGGAACCTTTTCAGATACTGATATAGTTAGATATGGTGAAATATCAAAAGTTGAAGAAATAGAATTTGATAAAAAGTCACAGTTTTCATACAAAGAAGTATTGCTTCCAATAACTCAAACATTATTTTTCTTTACAGAAAATGAAGTGAAGGAGTCAGAAATTGATGAAAAATCAATATTAATTTTTTTAAGAAGTTGTGATATACATTCTTTAAAAAGAATAGATAATATCTATTTAAACAATAAATTTGAAGATCCATATTATAAGAAGCTAAGAGAAAAAGCTAAGTTTGTTTTAATAGGATGTGAAAAAAGCTTTAAGAGTTGTTTTTGTTTAAGTATGGGAACAAATAAAACAGATGAATATAATACTTATATTAAGAAAACTGGTGAAGAAGTATATTTAGATATAAAAGATGAAGAGTTTGAAAATATATTTAAATCATTGAGTAATAAAACTTTAAATGTAATTCCAGATTTTGTAGAAGATAATGAAATTGAAGTTAACATACCAGATAACTTAGACTTAAGGGTTATGAAATCAACTATGTGGGATGAGTATTCAGAAAGATGCATAGCTTGTGGTAGATGTAACTTTGTATGCCCGACATGTACATGCTTTACTATGCAAGATATATTCTATAAAGACAATGGTAAGGTTGGAGAAAGAAGAAGAGTTTGGGCTTCATGTCATGTAGATGGATATACTGATATGGCAGGAGGACATAGCTTTAGGAAAGATAAAGGTCAAAGAATGAGATTTAAAGTTCTTCATAAAGTTCATGATTACAAAAAAAGATGGGGACATCATATGTGTGTAGGATGTGGAAGATGTGACGATATTTGCCCTCAATATATATCCTTCTCAAATTGTATAAATAAATTAGAAAAAGCTATGGATGAGGTGACTAAGAATGACTAAAAATGAATATTTACCTTTTATATCAGAAATATTAGATGTTATTAAACATACAGAAATAGAATATACTTTTAGAATGGCTTTTAAAGGAGATGTGAAGCCAGGACAATTTTTTGAAGTTTCAATTCCGAAATTTGGTGAAGCACCTATATCAGTAAGCGGAATAGGTGAAAATTATGTTGATTTAACAATAAGAAGAGTTGGTAAAGTTACAGATGAAGTTTTCAATAATTATATTGGAGATAAGCTATTTTTAAGAGGACCCTATGGGAATGGATTCGATATAAATAATTATAAGGATAAGGAAGTAATAGTAGTAGCTGGAGGAACTGGACTTTCACCTGTTAAAGGAATTGTAGATTATTTTTCAAATAATACAAATGATTGTAAAAGTTTCACTTTAATTTCAGGTTTTAAATCTCCTAAAGATATATTATTTAGAGAAGATATAAAAACCTGGGAAAAGAATATAAATGTAATATTAACAGTAGATGGAGCGCAAGAAGGATATCAGGGTAAAGTTGGGCTCGTAACCAAATATGTTCCAGAACTTGATATAAAAGATATAAAAAGTGTACAAGTTGTTGTGGTTGGACCTCCTATGATGATGAAATTTACTGTATTAGAATTTTTAAAGCTAGGAATTAAAGAAGAAAATATATGGATATCACAAGAAAGAAAAATGTGTTGTGGAATAGGAAAATGCGGACATTGTAAAATAGATGATACATATATTTGCTTAGAAGGACCTGTGTTTAATTATTCAAAAGGAAAAGATTTAATAGACTAGGGGGAATTGCTATGAATACAAGTACTACGGATATCAATACTAAAAAGCTTAAAAAAAATGCCTTTAGAGTTACAAAGGAAAGAGGAATGACAGCTTCAAGAGTAAGAGTTCCTGGTGGATTATTAAAGGCTGAATATTTAGGATTAATTCAAGAAATTGCAGATAAATACGGTAATGGAACAGTTCACTTAACAACAAGACAAGGCTTTGAAATTCCGGGAATAGATATGGAAGATATATCAGAAGTTAATATCATGTTACAACCTATAATAGAAGGATTAGAAATAAATCAAGAAGTTCCAGGAAAGGGATATACAGCAGCAGGAACAAGAAATGTATCAGCATGCATAGGAAACAAGGTATGTCCATTTGGTAATTATAATACAACAAACTTTGCTAAGAAAATAGAAAAAGCAATATTCCCAAATGATCTACATTTTAAAATAGCTTTAACAGGATGTCCTAATGATTGTATAAAAGCTAGAATGCATGATTTTGGAATAATAGGAATGACAGAGCCACAATTCGATAGCAGTAGATGTGTATCTTGTGGAGCGTGTATTAAAGCTTGCAGTAAAAAATCAACAGGAGCTTTACATGGAGAAAATTATAGACCTGTTAGGGATCATAGCAAATGTATAGGATGTGGACAATGTGTTATTAGTTGTCCAACGGGAGCTTGGAGCAGAAGTAAAGAAAAATATTATAGATTGGCTATAATGGGTAGAACAGGAAAGAAAAATCCAAGATTAGCAGAAGATTTTATAATATGGGTAGATGAAGAAAGTATAATACAAATAATATTAAATACTTATAAATACGTTAAGGAATATATTGCAAAGGATGCCCCAGAAGGAAAAGAACACATAGGATATATCGTTGATAGAACAGGTTTTATGGAATTCAAAAAGTGGGCTCTTGAGGGAGTTCAGCTTTCAGATAAAGCAATTCTTAAAGAAAATATTTATTGGAGCGGAGTAAAATATTAATAATTTTAAGCTTTGAACAAGAGTCAAAAATAATAGAAGATGCTCCATAAGCTAATAGCTACGAAAGAAGTACTAGGCTTCAAAAAATTGCTATGCCAAGAGTTTTGGTTAACTCGACTACGTTCAGACAAACCAACAACTCTAAGGCATAGCAATTTTTTCTTCACCAAGTACTTCTAGTTTCTCACTATAATTCATAGTTTTTGGAATAAAGTAAAAGGTAACAGGTTATGATACAAACTTCAAAGCAATTTATAAATACAAGAATGAAAAAATTGAGGTTGTTTTGCTGCACAAAACTAACTACTGTTCCTAAGCTTACCTTGAACTAGATGTTTCTTAATTTTTAATTATAGTTTACATTTAGTACTTGTTACCTGATACCTGTTCCCTGTTACATATAAAATCAAAACAACTGTGAACTGTGCCTTGTGAACTATGAACTGAAAAATGCTTCGCATTTTATTACAAGTGTGAAAAAAGTTTGTAATAAGAGTATAATAAAGGTATGATAAAAAACTAGAGATAAATAGATATTAAAATAAATTAGGAGTAGTATTATGATTCAGCTTTTAGGAATTAAGAAAAATACAAAGGTGGAAATAAGAGAAAAGTTAGCTTTGTCTCCTAAAAGGAGAGAGGAATATACAAAAAAATTAATACAATATTTTGATGAAGTTGTTATATTAAGTACTTGTAATAGAACAGAAATTTATTTTAATGGTTCTTTAAGTGATGAAGAAGGATTAAAAAAGATTTTTGAAATATTAAAATGGGATATAAACTTAAAAGAATATTGTTTTTATTTAAAAGAAAAAGAAACTGTAAGGCATTTAATGGAAGTAGTCTGTGGATTTCACTCTAAAATATTAGGAGAAGATCAAATACTTGGACAAATAAAAGATTCATATCAATTAGCTCTTGAAATTAAGGCAGTTAAACATGATCTTCAAAGACTATTTCAAGAAGCAATTACATGTGGTAAAAGATTTAGAACAGAAGGAAGATTTTATGAAATACCAATATCTTCTGCATCTATTTCAATAAATGAAGCAATTCAAAAAGGTTCAAAAAGAATTATGGTAATAGGATATGGTGAAGTTGGAAAGTTAGTAGTGAAGTATGCTATTTCTAGTCATATAGAGGAAATTAATTTAGTAGTTAGGCAAGTTGAAAAAGTTGACTATATAGATGATGACAGAGTTAAAATAATGAATTATGAAGATGGAAGAAATATAATTAATAATATGGATTGTGTGATTTCTTGTACTTCAGCCCCACACTTAATTATAGAAAAAAAGCATATTGAAAGTAATGGAAATAAGCTAGTAATTTTTGATTTAGCTCTTCCAAGAGATGTAGATAGTAGTATTAAGGATTTTAAAAGGGTGGAACTTTATGATATTGATGACATTAGTTTAATTGATGATGAAAATAAAAAACTAAGAAAAGATAAAATGATAAAATTTAAGTATGTAATAAGTGAATATATAGAGCGCTTCTCTAATTGGAAAGATACAAGAGACATATCAAATATTATAAGGAATATGAAAACTGATAGTATTAAAGTTATAGAAGAAAGAGAAGTTACATTAAAAAATAAATGCATAGATAAAAAAGATATAGAAATTGCACAAAAGCTTATAAAAAGTACATCAGACTATTACGTTAATAAAGCTATTGAAGTTTTAAAAGAAGAAAAATTAAAGGGGCAGGAAGAAGAATGTATGAGGATATTAGAGAAGATATTTCTAAAGAAGATTTAAACTACACTTATCTGTCTATAATGTCAAATAAGTTAAGTGTTGGTATAGTTGGTGGAGGAAAAGCTAGCTATTTAAAATGCAAGAAATTTCTAGAGAATGGATGTCAAGTTGAAGTTTTATCTTTGAATTTTATAAGTGAATTTTATGATTTAAAAAATATTAAACTTATAAAGGGAACTTATAATAAGAAATTTATAAAAAATAAACATTTAGTAATAATATCTACAAATGATGAAAATATAAATCTTGAGATAAAAAAGGACTGTGAGGATGAGTTTAAAATATACATATTTGCTTCTGATTATATAAAAGGAATGGCTGTGGCACCAATGCAGAGGCAATTAAAAAATATAACTTTTGCATTGAACACTAAGAATGGAAATCCAAAAGGAGCAATAATGTTATCCAATAAAGTTTTTGATATACTAAATAATTATGATGATTTTATTGAATATTCATCAAAGATTAGAGACAAGGCTAAGTTCATTGAAAAAAATAAAAAAGAAATTATAAACTTCGTATGTAGTGAAGATTTTAAATATATATATATAAAGAGAAAAGATAAATTAGTATTAGAACTATTTTTTGGAAAAGAGATTGTAAAAAAAATATATAAAGATTTATAGGAGAAGTTTTATGGAGTTAATTATTGCAACTAGAAAAAGTAAGTTAGCCCAAATTCAAGCAGATAAAATAATTAAGCTTATAAAGGATAAATATAATATAGATTCTAAAAAATTATTAATAGTTACAGAAGGAGATAAAAGGCTAGATGTAACTCTTGACAAAATAGGTGGTAAAGGACTATTTGTTAAGGAAATAGAATATGCACTTTTAAATAAAGAAGCACATGGAGCTGTGCATAGTATGAAAGATGTACCATTTGAATTACCACAGGATTTCGAATTAGCAGCAATTCCTGAAAGAGAAGATATAAGAGATGTGTTTGTGTCAAGCAATAATATTTCTTTTAAGGATTTAAAAGAAGGTGCAGTTATAGGAACAAGTAGTATAAGAAGAGCAGCTATGATAAAGGAAATTAGAAAAGATTTAAAGATAGTTCCAATTAGAGGGAATGTTCAAACTAGATTAGAAAAGATGAAAAATGAAAGAATGGATGGAATAATTTTAGCAGCTGCTGGATTAAAAAGATTAAATTTAGAAAATATAATAACAGATTATTTTGATCCGAAGATATTTTTACCAGCAATAGGGCAAGGTGCATTAGGAATAGAGGTATTGAAAAATGGTGAGTATAACGAGTACTTACGCAATCTAGATAATAAAGAAGTTAGGACTGCAGTAGAAGCAGAACGAAGTTTTATGAGAAGATTAAATGGTGATTGTCATAGTGTTATTGGTGTTTATTCAGAAATAACAGATAATGATTTATATATGATAGGAACCTTTAATGTAAATGGAAAGATGATAAAGAAAGATATACTTGGAAATAAAAATGAAAATATAGAACTAGGATTTAAATTGGCTGAAAAGATTTTGAAAGGATAATAAAAATGAGTAAAGTTTATATAATAGGTACTGGACCAGGAGATGAAGAGTTATTAACATTAAAGGCAGTAGAAGCATTAAAAAGATGTACTGCTGTTTTATATGATAGATTAGTTTCAAATAATATATTAAATTATTTAAAAGAAGATTGTAAAATATATTATTGTGGAAAAGAACCAGGATGTCATTATAGAACTCAAGAAGAAATAAATGAAATTTTAATAAAACTTGCTAGGGAAGGGCATACTGTTGGGAGAATTAAGGGGGGAGATCCTTATGTTTTTGGCCGAGGAGGAGAAGAAGTACTTTCTATAATTGAAGAGGGAATAGATTTTGAAGTAGTTCCAGGCATAACTTCTCCAATATCAGTATTGAACTATGCAGGTATTCCAATAACACAAAGAGGAATGGCTCAAAGTTTTCATATAATAACAGGTATGACTGCAGGAACATTAAATATAAATTGGGAAGCAATATCTAAAGAAAAAGGCACATTAGTTTTTATGATGGGATTAAGTAATCTTAGCATAATAAAAGAAAACTTAATAATGAATGGAAAAGACAAAAATACTAAAGTCGCAGTAATAATGAGAGGAACGTCATCAAAGCAAAAAAAAGTAATTGGAACTTTAGAAGATATAGAAGAAAAAGTTTTAAAGGCTAAGCTTAAATCTCCATGTATAATTGTTATGGGAGATGTTGTTGAATTAAGCGATAAGTTAAATTGGTATGAGAAAAAGCCGCTTTTTGGACTTAATATATGTGTAACAAGATCAAGAGAACAGTCTTCTAATTTAAAGAAGAAACTTAGGGATTTAGGAGCAGAAGTAACGGAAATAAATTCTATAAAAATACAACAAACTAAAGAAAATTTAAATTTTGTTAAGGATAAATTAGGTGAATATAATCACATAATACTTACTTCAGTAAATGGGGTTAATATATTCTTTGATTACATAATAGAAAATAAAATTGATATAAGAACTATAAAAGCTAAGTTTTCTGTTGTTGGTAAGGCTACTAAAAGAGCCTTAGAAGAAAGAGGAATTCAAAGCTTTATAATGGGAAGAGAATTTGTTGGAGAGGGACTTTTTAAAGAATTAGCCCCCTATTTAGTTAAAGGAGAAAAAGTATTAATACCATGCTCTTCTTTAAGTAGGGAATATTTAAAGGAAGAAATTGAAAAACTAGGTTTACATGTAGATAAAGTTCATACATATAATACAATTTGTGGTGAAGTAAAAAATAAAAAGGTATTTGAAGAGGTAGATTTCATATTATATACAAGTCCAAGTACTGTAAATAATATGATAGATATCTTTAGTATAGATGATATAAAATCAAAGTTTAATATTGCAATTGGTCCTCAAACATATAAAGCTTTAAAAGAAAATTTAATACAGGAAGCACATATGTGTAAAAAACATTCAGAAGATGGATTCTTAGATGAAATAATAGAGATATATAATAGGTTTAAGGAAAGCAAAGGTGAATAATATGATTAAAAGAGGAAGACGATTAAGAATAAATTCAGCAATAAGAGATTTAGTTAGAGAAAATCAATTAAATACTAATGATTTCATATTTCCTATCTTTGTTGTTGAAGGAGAAAATATAAAAGAAGAAATAAATTCTATGGAAGGCAATTATCATTGGTCAATAGATAGATTACATGAAATAATAGAAGAAGTTGAAAGTCTTAATATAAAGGGTGTAATTTTGTTTGGATTACCAAAGCATAAAGATGAATGTGGATCAGAGAGTTTTAATAATGATGGAATAGTACAAAAGGCTGTAAAGAAAATAAAAGAACTCTCAAATAATTTATATATAATTACAGATGTTTGCATGTGTCAATACACAAGTCATGGACACTGTGGAATATTAGATGAATTAAATATTGATAATGACAAAACATTAGAAATACTAGGTAAAATAGCACTATCTCATGCAAGGGCTGGAGCTCATATGGTTGCACCTTCAGATATGATGGATGGAAGAGTTGCATATATAAGAAATATATTAGATGAAAATAAATATGAGAATGTTGCAATAATGAGTTATTCAGCAAAATATTCATCATATTTTTATGGACCATTTAGAGAAGCTGCTCATTCTGCACCTCAATTTGGAGATAGAAAAACTTATCAAATGGATCCTGCTAATTCAGAAGAAGCTTTAAGAGAAATTGAATGGGATATAAATGAGGGTGCAGATATAATAATGGTAAAACCGGCACTATCATATTTAGATATTATAAGAAGAGCAAAAGATAAAATTAATGTGCCTATTTGTGCTTATAATGTTAGTGGTGAATATGCAATGGTAAAAGCTGGTGCTAAAATGGGCCTTATAGATGAAAAAGGAATAGTTCTAGAAATGCTTCTTTCAATGAAAAGAGCAGGAGCAGATTTTATAATAACATATCATGCATTAGAAGCAGCTAAATGGCTAAAGGAGAATTAAATTATGAAAAATCAAGTTATATTTCATGAGTCTAAAAAATATATGCCAGGAGGAGTAAATTCTCCAGTAAGATCATATAAAAGTACAGGATTAACTCCGCCCATTATAAAAAGCGGAAAAGGGGCAATAATAGTAGATGAAGAAGGTAATGAGTACATAGATTTTGTATTAGCTTGGGGACCAATGATTTTAGGCCATTGTGATAACGAGGTAGTAAAATGTATTAAAGAAGTTTCTGAAAGCTCAATAGCTTTTGGTGCACCGACAGAGTTAGAACTTATAATGTCTAAATTTTTATGTAAAAATTTAAAAAATATAGATATGATAAGAATGGTGAACTCAGGTACAGAAGCAACTATGAGTGCTATAAAGCTTGCAAGGGGATATACAAAGAAAAATAAAATAATAAAATTTGCAGGGTGTTATCACGGGCACTTTGATGGATTTTTAATTGAGGCAGGTTCAGGAGTGTTAACAAATGGAATCCCTGGATCATTAGGAGTGCCGGAAGATAGTATAAAAAACACACTTATAGCAACATATAATGATAAGGAAAGTATTAAAGATTTATTCAAAAAATATGGAGAAGATATTGCAGGTGTTATAATAGAGCCAGTTGCAGGGAATATGGGAGTTGTAAAAGCGGAAGAAGACTTTATGAACTTTATTAGAGAACTTTGTGACCAATATGGATCTTTATTGATTTTTGATGAAGTTATGAGTGGATTTAGAGTAGCTTTCGAAGGAGCACAAAAATTATTTAATGCGAAGCCAGATTTAGTGACTTATGCAAAAATAATAGGGGGAGGACTTCCTTGTGGTGCATATGGTGGAAGAAAAGAAATAATGGAATGTTTATCTCCAGTTGGAGAGGTTTATCAGGCTGGAACTATGTCAGGAAATCCAATTGTAATGGCAGCAGGAATCGCAACTTTAAATAAATTAAAAAGAAATAAAGAAGAATATTATGATAAAATAAATCAGCTTGGAAAGATGTTAGAAGATGGTGTATTAGATATTGCAAAAGAAAAAAATATTCCATTAATAGTTAATAGGTGTGGAGGAATGTTTACCTTATTTTTTACAGAATCAAAGGAAGTTAAAAAATATAGTGATGTTAAAACTTGTGATGAAGAAATTTTTAAAAAATACTTTAAGCACATGTTGTTAAATGGGATTAATATACCACCATCACAATATGAATCTTTATTTTTAAGTGTTGCTCATACTGAAGAACATATAAATAAGTTTTTAAAGGTATTTAAAAATTTTAATATAGAATAGAGAGGTGCATATGTCTAAAGCAATAATTATTGTTTCTTTTGGAACAGCCAATTTAGAAGGTATTAATGAGTTAGAAAACTTTGAAAAAGAAATAAGAGAAAGTGTAAAAGAAAAGTATCATGTTTGTAAGGCTTTTACTTCAAGTGTATTATCCAATATGTTATTTAATAAATATGGAAAAGTAGTGCCTAGATTAGAGCAAGTTTTATTTAATTTAAGTAATGATAGGTATAAAGAAGTATATATACAACCACTTCATGTAATTGAAGGAAGTGAGTACTCTAGTATAGAAAAAACCGTAAAAGAATACGATTATTCTTTTTCAAAAATAATTTTAGGAAAAGTTCTTATGAGTGATAAAGAAGAAGAATTAATAGAGTCCTGTAACTTAATTGCTAAATCGATGGAAAGTGATTTACCAAAAGAGGATAACATAGTATTAGTTGGTCATGGATCTAAAACAATAAGTACAGAAGCTTATAATAAATTAAAAACGGTATTTATAGAAAATCAATACAAAAATACTTATATTGGAACATTAGAAGGAGACATAAGAAAAGAAGATGTTACAAGATATTTATTAGAAGATAAAATTGATGAAATAACATTAGCTCCGATACTAATGCTTCCTGGAAATCATATAGAAAAAGATATTTTTGGAGAAAATAATTCATGGAAAACTTTTATAAAAGATCATGGTATAAAAGTTAAAGTTACTAGAAAATCACTTTTAGAATATGAGGAAATAAGAAAATATTATATAAATAAGATAAAAAAAGAATTTAAATAAAAATTAAACATAAACAAGGATAAAACAAAGTTTTCATTGCAAAACTTTGTTTTTCATTGTAAAATGTGTTAGTAAAAAATGAAATTTATTTATATTAATAATTGTTAAAAAAGTAACTATAATATGGGGGATATCATGTACAGTAAAGAAATTCATAATTTAGCCCACTCAGCAGAAGTTAAAAGTAACTTACTAAGGAGAAGTACGGGGAGATACTTAGTTAGTGCAATGATTGGAAGTTTATTTGTAAGTTTAGGAATTATGCTTATTTACACTATAGGTGGAATAATGCATCATAATGGAATAGAAACTTATAAGATTTTAATGGGAGCATCCTTTGGTGTGGCTCTTAGTTTAGTATTAATGGCAGGCGGAGATTTATTTACAAGTAATGCTATGATAATGACTATGGGAGCTTTAGAAAAAACAGTAACTTGGGTTGATGCTATAAAAATATGGTTTGCAAGTTGGATTGGAAATATTTTAGGTGGAATTCTTGGAGCAATATTATTTGTACAAGCTGGTTTAACTAGTGGAAAAAGTGAATATATTGGAGAATTTATTGTAAATAATGCTTATTCTAAAATAAGTACGCCAGCAGGACAACTTATATTAAAAGGAATTTTATGTAATATATTAGTTTGTTTAGCAGTTTGGATGTGTTATAAGTTAAAAGAAGAAACTGCTAAAATATTAATGATATTTTGGTGCTTATTTACATTTATAACAGCAGGATTTGAACACAGTGTAGCAAATATGGGATTTCTCGCTATGGGATACTTAATAGATCCATCAACAATAACCATAGGTGGATATGCATATAATATTATTCTAGTATCTATCGGAAACTTTATTGGAGGAATATTATTTTTAGCTTTACCGTATTATTATATTACCAGCGGACATAAAGAGGAAGTTTAAAATTTTTATTACATATAGGGTGGATAAATATCCATCCTTAAGTTTTCTAGTGGACATATGTAAGTCTGCGTTGACTTGGGCGAAGTGAGGTCATAAGCAAATTTACATATGTCCAATTTTTTTTAGTTCCTAAGTTATGAATATAAGTTTATATAAATTAGATCTTATATAAATTTTAGGAATTTGTTAGAAATCTGATAGGTTAATTTTATATATTTATATTATTATAAATATATATGAATAAATGTTATAATTTAAATATAAAAAAATAGAAGAAGGGGTATTTTATATAAAATATCAAGGATGGATTTATGAGTAAATACAATGTTTTGGTTGTGGATGACGAAAAAGAAATAACTGATGCAATAGAGATATATTTAAAAAATGAAGATATAAATGTTATAAAAGCATATGATGGAGTAGAAGCTCTTAACATAATAGAAAAAGAAGATATACATCTTGTAATAATGGATTTAATGATGCCTAAAATGGATGGAATGCGAGCAACTATGAATATAAGGAAAGAAAAAAATATTCCTATAATAATTTTATCAGCAAAATCACAGGATATTGATAAAATATTGGGATTAAACATAGGGGCTGATGATTATATAACAAAACCATTTAATCCATTAGAACTTATAGCAAGAGTAAAATCACAACTTAGAAGGTATGTAGATCTTGGAAATTATATAAAAGAACAAAATGAAGATGTATTAACTTATGGAATAATTAAATTGGATAAAAATAGAAAATATTTTGAGGTAGACGGAAAAGAAATTAAAATAACTAGAACAGAGTATAAGATCTTAGAACTTCTTTTAAGTAATCCAGGAAGAGTTTTTTCTTCAGCAGAAATATATGAACGTGTATGGGAGGAACCCTGCTTTAGTACGGATACAGTTATGGTTCATGTTAGGAGAATAAGAGAAAAGATAGAAATAGATCCTAAGAATCCAAGATATTTAAAAGTAGTATGGGGAGTTGGATATAAGTTTGAAAAATAGATATTTATTAATAAGTAATAAAGGTCTTATAAAACACTTAAGTATTTTTTTTATAACAATAGTAATTTTAATTATTGTGTATTTAATTCCTAACTATAAATTTTTAACCTTAATAATTTTAACACTAATATTTTTAAACATATCAATGCTATTAAAACTTATAAGTAACAATTTCGAAACAACAATGATTTGGAAAGGGATAGAAAGTTGGCTAGAAGAATTTGAAAAAGAAAATGATTTGAATTCTTTTAGTAATAAAGAGATATTTAACAAAGAAGACTTAAATATGAATATAAGAAAAAGGTATTTAGATTTATTATTAAAGGTTAATAAAATAGCTAAAAGTCTAAAGAAATCTGCAATTAACACAAAAAGAAATGAGAACGTAAATCTTCAACTTATAGATAATTTAACTAAAAAATTAAATAAGCCTTTAGAAGATATATTGATTAATATAGAAAAGTTAAAAAGTGAAAATAATGATAAAGAAATAATAGAGTTGTTGAAAAATAAATCTAATAACTTAAAAAAGTTAATTGAAGAATTATTTGAAGCATCAAAGACAGCCACAGGAGATATGACTTTAGAAATAAATGAAATTGAAATAGTTGAATTTTTAAAGCAAGCCATAATTGAATTTGAAGATAAAATAAATAAAAGCACAATATCTTTCAGACCAAGTTTCCCAAAGAAAGATATAGTAATTTATTGTAGTGGAGAAAAACTATGGAGAGTATTTGATATATTATTTGAAAATGCACTAAAACATTCTTTAGAAAATAGTAGAGTTTATATAGATGTAAGATGCAGTGATAATAAGATACATATATGTATAAAAAATACTTCGAAAAAAGAGTTAAATATAGAGCCTAAGGATTTGATATATATAATAAATAATAATAAAGAAGAAAATGTATCAGGACTAGGCTTGGAAATTGCTAAGAATTTAGTTCTTCTTCAAAAAGGAAGTTTTAATATAAGTATAGATGGAGACTTATTTAAAGTAGAAATATCTTTTAATATTAACTGTGTTCAAGAATCATGTTTAGAAGAGGAGTAATCCAATGATATTAGATAAAGTTTTATATAAAAATTATAAAATTAGATGGATTAAAGATGAAGAAATAAGAAAGTTAAAAGATATAAATGAAAAAGTATTTATGGAAACTATAATTGGAAAAATATTAGTGCTTATGAATTATTTTGTTATAAGAAAATTAGTTAACACTACTGGAGAAGAATTTTTGCCTAATTATAATAGCGAAGGTCCAAAGTATATTGTATTACTTACGTGGATAGTATTTGCTATAATTGTAGCAATATCAGTATTTCAGATAGTATTAAAAAGCAGAATTTATAAAGATGATGATATTAAAACATATGAAAGAAATTTTTATAGAGTAAAATTATTTGATAAATTCATGAAGCTTTTAATAATAGCAATATTTTATATAACTTTATATCAAGGCTTTTTTCAATTTACTATGTTTGGAGTTGATATAAAAGAAACTATACTTTGGTGGATAGTTATATTAAATATATTAGTATTTATCTATCTTGGAATAAGCGTGTTTAAAAATTATTTGATAATGGAAACATTAAACTTAACATTAGATAAAACAATTGAAAGTTTAGAAAGTGGCAATTTTGATGATGTCTATAAAATATTAAACGAAAATAAAAATCGCTATGCTTTGCTTAATGGGATAGAATTCAACATTATGAATAGAGCTATAAATGAGCTTATTTCAACCTCCCAAGTGGTTGAAAATTATGAAGCTATATCAAATATAAAGAAGGTTGAACTAATAACTAATGTATCTCATGATCTAAGAACACCCTTAACATCTATAATAAATTATGTTGACTTTTTAAGTAAAGGAAAGTTCACTGAAAGTAATAAAAATGATTATATAGATATATTAGAAAGAAAAGCAAAAAGAATAAAAATTTTAATAAATGATTTAAAAGAATCAATAATGGCTAATTCCAATGGTATTATTTTGGATATTAAAGAAATTGATATAAAAGAAGTACTAAATCAAGCATTAATTGAAGTAAATGATAAAATTAATGAATCAAAGCTAAAGTTTACTTTTAAAATATTTTCAGAAGGAAAAGAAGTGGAAAATACTGAGGCTTTTAAAGCTTTCATATATGCGGATTATAATAAAACTCTTAGAATATATCAAAATATAATATCAAATATACTTAAATATTCTTTAATGGATTCAGAAGTATTTATAATACTAGAATATGATAATAGAAAAATAAACAAAATAAGTAACATGACATTTATAAACGAAACAAAAGAAAAAATAATATTTAACGAGAGTGAGCTTATTGAAAGATTTAAAAGAGGAGATGAATCTAGAAATACAGAGGGTACAGGACTAGGCTTGGATATAGCAAAAAGTTTGACAGAAGCACAAAATGGAGAGTTTAAAATAGAAATAAGAGATAAAAAGTTTATTGTAAATGTATCAATTTAATTAAATAATAAATTTATTATAGTAAATTTAAAAGACAACAAAAAAACTCCCGTGTAGTATAATCCCCTTATGGT
>NZ_LBMX01000041.1:0-8048 GCF_001010885.1 Clostridium sp. C8
AACAGGAATAACCGGAGCAACGGGAGTAACTGGAGTGACAGGCGTAACTGGGGCAACAGGAATAACCGGAGCTACTGGAGAAACTGGTTCAGGAATATCAACTTATGGATATGTATATAATTTATCAACACTCGGAGCAGCTACTATTTTAGGTGGTTCAAATGTTCCTTTTAGTAATAATGGACCTTTATTAGGAATAACTCATGCAGCAGGTTCAACAGATATAGCAATTCCCACCTCTGGAAGATATAAAATAACTTATAATATGTTTATTACAGCGGGAGTAGGTGCAGCAATTGCAATTGCAGTAAATGGAACAATAAGGCCAGCAACTAATATTTTAGCACTAATAGCTACTGGAGAGATAAGTGGAACAGTTATATTAACTTTAACGGCAGGAGATGTATTAACATTGCGTAATAACTCATCGGTTGCATTGACTTTAGTATTAACACCAGCAGTAGGTGCACAATTTAATATTATTAAATTAAGTAATTAAGATTAATAATATAACAAAAATCAAAGAGATATGTGGTTATATTTTCAATATCCATATATCTCTTTATTATACTATTTATTAAATATATTTAATAATGATAAGGAATTAACTCTTTTTAGGATTAATTTTTTATCTGTTGTATATAAATTTAATTTTTTCATCCTTTCAAAATATTCTCCACCAGAAAATGTATGTCTAAGACTTTTACCATTTTCCATATTTAAAGTTTCATTTGCAAAAGCAATTATATCACCTATTGATAGCTCTCTAGGTAAAATTAATAGTGGTTCATTTAAAGTATATTTTACAGCATTATATCCTGCTAATGCTCCTGTTACCATAGCTTCAGTATGCCCTACAAAAAATCCGGATTTCTCACCAGCACAAAACATATTATTTAATCCTAATATCCTCATAGTATTATCTCTAGGACTAGATGATAGATATCTAATTGAATTAGAAATTCCTCCAGATAAAGGGTCTATATATCTTGCATTTTCAAGACCAGGTATTTTTCTAAGCTTATCCAAAGGATAATAAGAAGTCATAAGTTTAATATGTCCTGTATCTAATAAAATAACATTTTCAGCAAAATCTTTTAATGCATATTGCTGACATACTTTTTGACTAAGCTTATCTAAATTTATATCTTCTTTAGGAACAGGTAAGATAGCAACTCCATATTTATCTAAAAGGTTTAGAATATCTTCAGATAAAGATTCACGTGGCAGTTCACATGAACCGCTCATTGCTCCAGGAGTACCGTTAGATCTTTCACCGATAATATCTTCTACACCAGCTTTAGCACTTAAACTTTCTCTACCACCAAAGGTTGGACACCTAAGAACACACATAGAACAACCATTTCCATATCTATTACAATTCAACATAGGGCCTGTTGAACCTGTAGTTTCTATAAATGCATCTGCTTCTATAAATGAATTATCAGCTAATTTTATTTTTTTTACATATTTATTATCTAAAGTAACATTGATGGCTCTACTTTTAAAGTGAATATTAATCCCTAAAGATAAGATATATCTTCTAATTTCAGGTTCAGCTTTACCTATATCAGTTAAGTTAGCATGTTTATGACCAGAAAAATCTATATTTGTATGGAGAGCTAGAGAATCCATTATATCAATTAATTCACCAGCACCTAGAAAAGATAATTCTTCAGCAGCTGTAAATCTTCCGTTATTTCTCATTATTCCGCCTACATTTCCAACTCCTAAAAGCATATCGGTTCTTTCTAAAATATCAACTTCAGCCCCCATTTTTCTTGCCTGTATAGCGGCTTGACAACCAGCAAAACCACCACCTATTATAATAATCTTCATTGTTTATACCTCAAATATTAGTATTTATAATAAACTATTCTAACTATATAAAAATGGGTACTATAAATATAGTTAATATTAAAAAATACAAAGAGCTACTTTACAGTAGCTCTTTGTATTTTTAATACTAATTTATTACTGGAAGTATGTTATAAATAGGTTCTTCATATGGATGAAGATTTTTTATAACATTAATAACTTCAAAAGCTAAATCTTTATCGCATCTAAACTCTATTTTAGCTTCTTTTTCAATAGATAAGTTATTTTCTTTACCAAGAAAAGGATTAGCGCCATTTAAAGGTTTAAAATAACCAGAAACTTCACTTACTGACATGCAATTATCATAATTTCCAATAGTTAAAGCTCCTGTTCTGTTTATAGCTTCTCTTAATTTATTTACATAATCAAAAGGAACATATATTTCAAACTTAACTTTAGTATAATTCATATAATTAGTAGCCCCCCTAATAATAGCTATAATTAAATAATAACTTATTAATTAGAAATAGTAAACGAGATAAATGTCTATTAGGAATAAAAGTTAAATTTAAAAAGTCTCATAAAATGCCTAAAAAAACTAATAAATTATTATAAATAATAAAAGTTGTATTAAAAAATAGTAGATAATTAAAGAAAATATTAGAAAAATATGAAAAATAACATATCATATATCTTTTAAAAAGATATGGCATACTATATTAGTGAAGATATAAAATATTTGAAATGAGGGGTTTGAATGGGAGTAATATTAACGATTATTGGAATAATATTAACTTTAGTTACTGTTATTAATTTAATTAGAGTTATGTTGTTAAATAGAAAATCGATAATCAAGAAAGCTAAGGTGATAGGTTTTGAGAGTTATACCTATTTAATGCCAGGAGCTGAATATAACACAATTTATAATGCAAGTTTATATCCAATATTAGAAATACAAGAAGGAGATAGAAAGGTAAGAGTAACACTTTCATATATAAGTGATAAGATTAACTTAGAAAGAGGAGATGAAATTGAGGTAGTCTATCCAAGAGATAAGGTAGAGAAACTTAGAGTGT
Source organism: Clostridium sp. C8 (assembly GCF_001010885.1). Taxonomy (NCBI): domain Bacteria; kingdom Bacillati; phylum Bacillota; class Clostridia; order Eubacteriales; family Clostridiaceae; genus Clostridium; species Clostridium sp. C8. Next base: position 2,895 of record NZ_LBMX01000041.1, read on the forward strand.
ATGAGAGTGAGAATGTTTACAATTTTTATTATCTAACAATTTTTATAGGAATATTAATAACATTATTATCAATTACAATTATTTAGGTGTAAGGAGCTAAAAATAAGCTCCTTTATTTTTAATAATCAAAATTTGCAATTAAATTATATAAATAATATATATAGAAATTTAAGGAAGTTTTATATGATACTTGATATTAAAGAAATAATAGTAAGATTGATTTTAGCAGTTATTATTGGAGGAGTAATAGGCTATGAAAGAGAGGTCAAAAATAGAGCAGCAGGTTTTAGAACACATATATTGGTTTGCCTTGGAGCGACAATAGTTTCTTTATTACAGATAGACATTGGAAATAAGGCTATAGAAATTATAGAGAAAAATCAAAATTTGAGTGAAGTAATAAAGATTGATTATGGAAGACTTGGATCGCAAGTAATAACAGGTGTTGGGTTTATAGGTGCTGGTACTATAATGCATAATAAAGGAAATATAAAAGGATTAACTACAGCTGCAACCTTGTGGATAGTTTCTTGTCTAGGACTGAGTATAGGTATGGGGGAGTATTATATTAGTATTTTTGGAGCAATAATAATTGTGATAATATTAGTATTTTTAAAGAGGATAGAAAATAAGTTCATATCAAAAAATATAATACAAAAACTAGGTATAAGATATTACAATGAAGAAAACTTAAAATTAGAAATACAAAAATACTTAGAAAACAAGAATCTAAAAATTAAACTTGTAGAATATTTATTAGAAAAAGAAGAAGGTATAGTTAAAGAAGTTTATGCAGTATATACAATAATAAAACCAGGATATATTAATCTTGAGAAGGTTTTAATAGAATTGCAAAATAATAAAAAGATAATATCAATTGATATAATATAATGATATTTTAATAAAGTTTTGCTAATCAAAATATTTTATATATAAATATTAATTATACAATTGAATTTTAGTTTATATTAGATTATTATTTAAGTAATGAACTATAGAAAAGGATGGGATATAATCATTATGGAAAGACATAGAAATGTAGTAAATGAATTACTTGTAAAGATATTTAACGAAATACTACAAATCGAGGAAAAAACCTTACGAAGTGGACATTTTTCAGATTTATCAGTAAGAGAGATGCATACTATTGAAACAATAGGAAGAAAAGATCAAAGAATGATGAGTGAAGTTGCACAAGATTTAGGTATAACGGTTGGAACATTAACTACATCAATAAATAGATTGATAAAAAAAGGTTACGTAGATAGAAAGAGAATAGAAGAAGATAGAAGAGTAGTTTTAGTTGAATTAACCAAAAAGGGGAAGGTTGCTCATAGATTGCATGACAGATTTCATAATGAAATGGTAAAAACTATGATGGATGGACTTTCAGAAGATGAAAAAGAAGTTTTAATAAATTCTTTAGAAAAGCTAAACATTTATTTTAAAGATAAGTGTGAAAATATAAAATGATATTCTTACTTAGATAACTTCGTAAGTTAATTGTACTATATGTAAAATAATATTTGTGTTATTATTAGTATGTAATAATTGAAGTATGGGAGGATATCATGGTAAACAATAGTTTAGAGGTTGCTAAATATGCAACAAGAATGGCCATTTCATCAAGAGAAGAAGAAGATGAATTAAAAATAGAGTTTAAGAAAAAAGGAATACTTGTTACAGCTGTAAATATAGGTGGAAATATAAATGATTCAACTTCTAAAATATTAGAAAGAGCTTTAGTTGCTGCAAAAAGAAATGGAGTAATTAGAGAAGAACATCTACATGAAGGTGGAGTCATAGGTGCAACTAGGGATGCACTTATGCAGGTATGGAGTAAAGCGAGTGGACAAAATGTTGGGGGAAAAGTAGGAATTGCAAGAAAGGGGCAGCACTTAAGTATATGTATATTTCTAAGTGTTGGACTTTTGCATTTAGATGAAGTTGTAATTGGAATAGGGCATAGAGCTGTACCTGAATAAATAAAATAAGCAAGGTTAAGATGTTAATAAAAGTAGCATCTTAGCCTTTTTTTATAAAATATTATTTACAAAAAAATGCAAATGTGATATCATATGATAAATATTAAATTATTAATAAAATCTCGATATTAATAAAATAATTATATTATTTTACTTCAAAATAATATAATTTAATAATATTATACTGTATAAAGTAGATAATTAGAAAATGGAAAATTAAAAGGTAGAATTGTAGGAATCGAGATTTTATAAAAATTAGGAGGATAGATAAGATGGTAGGGAAAAAGAAAATATCATTAATTTTGATTAGCTTACTTACAGTAAGCAATTTATTAGGTTGTGAAAAAACAAAAGATTCAGCTTCAGTAAATGAGGAAACAAAGATAAGAATAGGAGTTAATCAATTAGTGCAACACCCCGCATTAGATTCTGCAAGAGAAGGATTTATAGAAGGGCTTAAAGAAAAGGGATATGAAGATAATAAAAATATATCAATAGATTATCAAAATGCACAAGGAGATACTGCTACCTCTCAAACAATAGCTCAAAAGTTTGTAGCAGATAAAAAAGATTTGATTTTAGCAATAGCTACACCAGCAGCTCAAGCGGTTTATAATGCAACTAAAGACATTCCAACTGTATTTACTGCTGTCACAGATCCAATTGCAGCAGAGATAGCTAAAGATTGGAGGAGTTCAGGAACTAATTTGACAGGAGTGTCTGATATGGTACCTGTAGACAAGCAATTAGAATTACTGCTTAAGCTTAAACCTGATGTGAAAACTATAGGAGTTATCTATAATACATCAGAAGCAAATTCAGAGGTTCAAGTAGAAGCATTAAAGAAAGAAGCTGAAAAGGTAAATTTGAAAGTTAAAGAAATTGGTATAACAAATGTTAATGAAATAAATCAAAATTTGACATCAGCAATAAAAGATATAGATGCATTGTACACTCCAACTGATAATACTGTAGCTTCAGCTTATGATTTAGTTGGACAAATAGCTATTAAAAATAATATTCCTATTTTAGGTGCGGATGAAGCGGTTGTATCAAAGGGTGGACTGTGTTCAATAGGGATAGATTATTTTAAGCTTGGTAAAGAAACAGCTTATAAGGCAGTTGAAATATTGGAAGGTAAAAAACCAAATGAAATTGAAATAACAACTTTAAGTGATATGAATATAACAATAAATACCGATGTAGCAACAAAATTAAATATAGAAATACCGAGTGATTTAGATGAAAAATCTAATAAGGTTACTGGAGGGGTTAATTAGTGAACTTAGCTTTAAATGTACTAGAACAAGGTTTTTTATTTGGAATAGTTGCTATTGGTGTTTATATAACTTATAAAATATTAGATTTCCCAGATCTTTCTGTAGATGGAACTTATCCTTTGGGTGCAGCTATTTGTGCGGCACTTTTGGTTAAAGACTTCAACCCTTGGATAGCTGTTTTAATAGCAACTATAGGTGGAGCAATGGCTGGATTTATAACAGCCCTTTTAAATGTAAAATTAAAAATTACTAATTTAATGTCTGGAATATTAGTTATGATAGGATTATACTCTATAAATCTTATGATAATGGGGAAATCCAATATACCATTATTTAATACTAAGAGTGTTTTTAGTAATGACATATCTAAGATATTTATAATTACCATTATTCTTTTAATAATAAAGGTGGTATTTGATCTGTTTCTAAAAACAAAATTAGGAAGTTTACTAGTTGCGGTAGGCGATAACGAACAAGTAGTGACTTCACTTGGAGTAAATAAAAATTCTATAAAAACCCTTGGACTTATGATAAGTAATGGACTTGTGGCATTATCAGGAGCACTAACTGCTCAATATCAAGGTTTTGCAGAAGTGAGCATGGGGACTGGAATAGTAGTTATGGGATTAGCTGCTGTTATAATAGGAAGTTCGATATTTAAAAAAATTAATTTTATAAAAGCAACAACTTTATCTATTTTAGGTTCTGTAATATATAAATTAGCTATTGCTCTTGTATTAAACTTTGGGTTGAATCCTAATTATTTAAAGCTTATGACTGCAATAATAGTTATTATAGCTTTAAGCTTAAATTCTAAAGTTATAAAGTTAAAAAAGAAGAATAGAAGCTATTCGATAGAAGAGATTTCAGATAGAAAAGGTGGTGATTTAGATGCTAAGGATTCAGGAGCTTTACAAAGTTTTCAATGAAAATACAATAAATGAAAATAAAGTTTTTTCAAAATTTTCTTTAGATGTTAAGAAGGGAGATTTTATAAGTATAATAGGATCGAATGGAGCAGGTAAATCAACGCTATTAAATATAATATCAGGAAATATAGAGTGTGATGAAGGCGTTATATTATTAGATAAAGAAGATGTTTCGAGTAAAGATGAATATAAGAGATCAAAGCAAATTGGAAGAGTTTTTCAAGATCCATCTCTTGGTGTAGCACCAAATATGACAATATTAGAAAACTTATCATTAGCAGATAATAAAGGAAAAACTTATGGATTATCTTTTGGAATAAATAAAAAGCGAATTGAATATTATAAAAGTATTCTTAAAGAATTAGATTTAGGTCTAGAAGATAAACTATATAATAAAGTGAATTTATTATCAGGAGGACAAAGACAAGCTTTAACACTTTTAATGGCTATCTTATCAGGACCAAAGCTGTTACTTTTAGATGAACATACTGCAGCGTTAGATCCAAAAACCTCTTTAATGATAATGAAAATAACTGAGAAGTTGGTAAAAGAAACGGGAATAACTACTTTAATGGTAACTCATAATTTAAAACAAGCAATAAAAAGTGGGAATAGATTAATTATGATGCATAGAGGAGAAATATTAATAGATGTTAAAGATAAGGAGAAAGAAAAGCTAACCTCTTCAAAGTTAATGGAGTTGTTCAAAGAGGCTAATATAAATGACGATTTAAGTGATAGAACATTATTATCATAATAAAAAAATAAAAGGTTGTAATTTTAATTTATAACCTTTTATTTTTTTTGTTAATTTAAGTATGAATATTTAAATTGATTTTTAGGAAAAATAATAGTAAAAATATATACTTTAGTTAGTGAATTTTAGAATTAAAATAAAAAAATAAATACTTTAATATAAAAAAGATTTTGAAGGAATTACATTGTTATATATATAACAAT